>JANLRI010000307.1:0-6580 GCA_031361565.1 Betaproteobacteria bacterium
CAAGGTACGGGCATCACCCTTCATCGAGCGAAGATTAAAGAACAGCTTACGCTGTGCCTTGGTAGTCGCGACTTTTACCAAGCGCCAGTTTTTGAGAATGTATTCGTGAATTTCCGCTTTCACCCAATGCATTGCGAACGAAACCAAGCGCACACCGCGGGTTGGATCAAAGCGCTTAACAGCCTTCATCAGGCCAATATTGCCTTCTTGGATCAAATCACCATGAGACAGGCCATAGCCTAGGTACTGCCTCGAGATACTCACAACCAGGCGCAAATGAGACATCACCATCTCACGAGCGGCATCAAGATCGTTCATCGTCCGCAGGCGCGTGCCCAGCTCCATCTCCCGCTGAAGGGTGAGCATTGGAATACGGTTGACGGCGGTGATATATGCGTCTAGGTTCCCGACAGCCGGAATTGCCATAGCTGCAGTCAACCCGGAAGTCGGTCGGCTAGCGACGCTCGCAGGAATCAAAGCATTAGAACTGTGAACAGACATCATCTCTCCTAGACAAACCCCTTCGTGGGGGGACCCCATAAACACTGGGCTTATGAATTGAATCATTTCAATCCACCGACAAATGTTAGCACTCGTCGAACTAGAGTGCTAATAATTACAGATAATCGGCAGGATAGGCTCGCTCTATCTAAGCTCATCTACGAGATTTGTCGTCAAAATGCTTTGCGACTTTCAGATTCAAAGGGAATATTTCCCTTTACAAATCCTGCGCAAAATTCTACAATCCCACCATGTCTTCAGAACTTGATAATTCCCAAGTGGCGAGCGGCAGTCCGACAAGAGTAAAAGAACTACTACTTGATGACGCCGTGGAAACACTCGCGCCCTTGATTCGTCTTTGGCTTGGAAATGGCATCGGCTTCACAGAAATATCGAAAGCGCTTCGCTCGGGGTTTATCGACCTCGCCGAGCGCGAACTTGAATCTCATCAACGCAAAGCTACCGATGCGGCCGTCAGCCTTCTCTCTGGGGTCCATCGCAAGGAAGTGAAATCACACCGGAGCGACAAGCAGTCGCCAAAATCGCCTAATGTTGTCGACAAAGAGCTCTCTTACGCTGAGCAGGTCTTTACCAAATGGTCCACCGACGCCGCTTACTTAACGACGGAAGGTAAACCGGCCACCCTTGCTCTGGGCGGACCGGCCCCATCCTTTGAAACTTTAGTGAGTGCAATCACCAAAGACTTCTCCAAGCGCACCGTTTTGGACGAGTTACTACGCCTTGGCCTTGTCACCGAGATTGACGACAAGGTAACCCCACTTTCCGAGGCGATGGTCCCCAAAAGCGGTGCTCTCGATCTTGCCAAGTATTTCCATCAGCATATTCGTGACCATCTCGCGGCAGGCGCAGCGAATCTACTCGCGGTGGGTAAAGATGAGAAGGCACCGTTTCTCGAGCACAGCATGTATGTCAACGGTGTATCTGATGCTTCAATCGAAATGCTCAGTCACTTGGCCAAAACGCAATGGAAACAAGTCTTCGATGCTAACGTAAACGCCGCCCAGCAGCGCTACGAAATTGATCGTCAACATGACCATCGCGGGCGTATGCGGTTTGGGGTGTATGTTTATTCAGAGCCTAGCCGTACTGCCGCCACCTCCCCCATTTCGCCGAAGCGAAAGAAATGAATCCCGTACAGAACCCGCCTAGATTTGGAGCCTTTGCCGCGGCCCCCTTCAAATTTATAGCGCAGGCGCACGACCGCGCTTTTTTATCGCTCATTTGTTTGCTGCTGTTGTCCTGCGGGGGCGCTGGTGGCGTCGGGTCTGGTGGGACGGGCGGATTTAGCGGTGGCACACAAATCGGTGCGATCACTGGCTTTGGCAGCGTGATCGTCGAAGGTCGCACTTATGCTGAAGGCAATACCACCTACCTGAACGGCAAGAACCCTGCATCACCTCTCAGTGTGAGTTCAAGCGCTACCCGGCTCGGGATGCAAGTTGAGCTTAAGTTCGACAACACCTCTGCGAACGAGTTGGCCCAAACAGTCTATATTCGTCCCAACATTATCGGCACCATTGAGTCCCTTGGCACGGACACATTAATCGTCGCGGGGCAGATCGTACGCCTGCAAAAAGCCCCTGCTCAAGCCACGGTATTCGATGGCTTCGCTAGTCTCGGGGACTTAGCCATCGGCAACGCCGTCGAGATTCACGGCTCCCGTAACTCTGTCGAAGAACTGCTTGCAACACGAATCGAATTACTAAGTTCAATACCGTCGGCTGAAACGCGCTTGACGGGCCGGATTAGTGCCGTCTCTACCCTTGGTGCGGGCGTGCTCCGTTTAAGCATTGGCAACGTCGGCATCGTCGTAGACAGCAAGACCAATCTCAGTCTGGCATCGAGCCTTACTTCGGCCTCTAACACTTCGTCCCTTTCTGCCTCGGCTTTAGCAGTAGGCCAGCGTATCAGTGCCTACGCCTCCAGTGCAATCAGCGCCGCCGTCGTAACGGCAAACGCGGTTCAAGTTGAAAGCGCTCCAGCCGACAGCAATGCACCATTACGCATCGGCGGAGTTGTGAGAGAAATGGGGACCGGCTCTGGCCGCTTTAGTATCGGTCGTATTGATATCGATGCGAGTCAAGCGAGCTTTGTTGGCGGTACGCTCGGCGATCTAGCCGCAGGTAAGCCGCTTCGAGTGGTGGGCACAATTAGCACGAGCAACACCGCGAGCCCCATTCTGAAGGCCAGCGAAGTCAAGTTTCTCAGCGTCAGCGACGACGTTAAAATTGAACTGCTGGGTAGCATTAGCGATTTCGTCGACAAATCCAGCTTTAAGATTCGTAATTCAGTCGTGGATGCGGGTAACCTCGCCGCCCAATTCGTAGGTGGCGTGGCGAGCGATTTAGATAACGACGTTCTGGTGAAAGTTGAGGGCACCTTGGTGGGCAATCAGGTGCAAGTGACCCGTCTGAGCTTTGTGAGCACAGACGATGGCCGCTATCGCGCTTTTGTGGGCACCGTTTCGTCTTACTTGGTCGGCCCAGGTACCTTTAGCCTTCAGGGCTCACAGCTCGTTCCGGCTCAGTTGCAAGCGACAACGACGTACAAGACGAGCGGCGATGGTTCCGCTTCCTCAAGCGATCTGGCGAACGGTGTTCAAGCCACGATTCGCGGTAATTTCGATAAAGGTGTGTTTTTAGTAAGCGAAGTTGAGTTGGTGAAAGCCAACGTGCCCAAGCTGGTTAAGACGAAGGGGAGTGCCTACGAGATTGATTTGCCTAACAAGACTTTTAAAGTCAATGGCCTGATTATTAAATGGGACGGCAACACGCGCATTGATGGCGACCTTCCGGGGATCAAGGTAGGTCAAGCCGTCGAGGTTGAGGGCAACGTTTCGGGGGTCTTCGTGTTGGCGACGCGACTGAAGGTCATCAAGCCGTAGCGAGCCAGCCAGCGACTTCGCAAAAGGCCTTAGAATGGCTCTCTTGCCCGCTCACTGATGTCACCATTATGCTCACGCTCTATACATATTTTCGCAGCTCGGCTGCATTTCGCATGCGAATCGCCCTTCATTACAAGGGTCTGAGCTACGACCCTAAGTATGTATCGCTTGTGAAAGCAGAGCATCTTAGTGCCGACTATGCCAAGCTCAATCCGCAAGGTCTCGTGCCGACCCTGATTGATGGCGAGCACGTGCTCAATCAATCCATGGCCATGATCGAATATCTTGACGAAACCCAACCTGGCCCTAAGCTCGTTCCAGGTGATGCTCTACAACGCTGGAGAATTCGCTCCCTGGCTCAGTTGATCGCCTGCGAAATTCATCCGATCAACAACCTACGTATCCTTAAGTATTTGAAGACCCCCCTCAATCACTCGCAAGAGGAGATTGATGCCTGGTACAGACACTGGTGTATCGAAGGTTTGGGCGCCTACGAGCGTGAACTCAGCGTAGGGCCAACCGCCTTGAATCGCGGGCAATATTCAGTGGGTGATCAGGTCAGCCTAGCCGATGTCTGCTTGGTGCCACAAATTTTCAATGCGAAGCGCTTTAACGTCGACACCAGCGTAGTTCCAAAAACCATGGGGATTTTTGAACGCCTGATGAAACTGCCCGCATTTGAGAGCAGCCAGCCGAGCACGCAGGCTGACGCGTTCTAGGAGCGCACACCGTTTATCAATCGAAACGCCTTATCCCAAACTTTGGCGGCCACTTTTCCGCCCATGCTCTGGCCTACGTCATTGCCGGCATCAAAATGTATTCCGCCATAGAGTCGGGAAAGACCGGCCTCCTGAGCCGCGGCGGTGAAGGTTCCCCATTGCAAATTCACGGCCTGTTTAGGGATAGACACTTGATGGGTGGCGGTGCCAGGCGCAAGCGTCACACTTTCGCCATAGGCATCTGAGCCCGTAAATCGTCGCAAGATCTCGGCACTGGCCGATGAGAAGGTGCTATGCCCGGAAACAAATTCGGCAAAGGGGGGCGTCGAAAATGTGGTGAGCTGATAGGGATGCCAAAGCTCACCCGGCATCAGGCCAATACCCTCTTGAGCAGACACCAAGCCCTTAATTTGCTGACCCGCATACATGGTGCGGATGGCAGTAATCGGACGTACCGAATCGTAATAGCGCTTGCATTCCCAGCAACTGATGCTGGCATCCATCACGGCATTGCTGAGCACGAAGAACATTTTTAAATCAGTGTCGAGATCGAACTGATCTCGCACGGAGACCCAGGCGGCAACTTTATGCCACTGCCCCGGCGGCGTTTCGGATTTGGGGCCATTGGCCCAGTATTCCGCGATCACTTTGTGCTGATCCGTGAGGTTGGCCGTGTAGTTGAGGACCGCATCGGCCTGTTCCTTATACGCCTTACCACCAAACTGGGGCAGACTGACGCTAAGCCGAAACTCTGAACCTGCCGATAAGGCAAATGGTTTGATCGAACCCCAGTGAGGCGCGATAAAGACCGGTGCTTTGCCATTGCTAAATTTAAGGGGCTGCCATCGATTTGGATCACTTACGGTGGAGACCGTGTTTACGGGCTTGTAGCTCGTGTAGTCAGCGTACGCACCCACAGCGAGATCACCGAGCTGGTTGCTACCATCGGCGTGTCGGTAGGCGAGCACGCGCCGCGCAGCATCTCGTCCTATTTGGCCGGGATCGTCGGCCGCGAGGATCGCCTGCGAGTCGAATCCCAAGGTGCTCATGGCTGCATTAAAACTCGTCAATTGCTCTGGATAAATATCCTTAAGCGCCTCATAGGCGGCATAGGACAGAGCTCGTTCTTTCACTGCGAGAAGATTCGTAAAGTCTTTCGGAAGGCTCAAGCGTAGCGGCCCGCCTTCTTGAGTCGCAACAGCTTTTCGATCATAGGGAGCCCATGCGTCGTACATCGAGGTGTAGAGCACGGCAAGAGCACGCGCAACCATGGGCGGCGCCAAAGTACCCGCGCGCACTGCCGATAGCGCGGTCTCATTCCACTTGAGCACCATACTTGCGCCGATGTAATTTGAGCCTTGGGCGCAAGCCTGCAACAGCAGCGGTGCAGCGGCGGCCGCAAATACAAACGAACGACGCGAGGGGTCAAGAGGTTGAGGGATGGACATCATTTAAGCAACCAGGCCGGAGCCTCCACTTTTACAACAAACAACGCTGCCTCGTTGAATAGAAGAGACCGAAGGCTGGCCATTCAAGATCGACGGCCTACCTTCGCTTTAATTGAATAAGGCCTGCGCAAATTCAGTCGCTGAAAACGATTGCAAATCATCTAATCCCTCACCCACCCCAATGAAGTAAACAGGAATCGGGGCGACCCTCTGCGTCTGCCGAAAACTAAAGGCGAGCGCCGCCAGGGCTCCACCTTTGGCCGTCCCATCCAACTTAGTCACGATCAGTCCGGTGAGGCCAACCGCCTCGTCAAAAGCTTTGACCTGAGCCAACATGTTTTGTCCAGTATTGCCGTCAAGTACAAGAATAACCTCATGAGGGGCCTCCGGCAAAGCCTTGCTGACCACTCGCCGAATCTTCTTCAATTCCTCCATGAGATGAGCCTGTGTCGGCAGCCGACCCGCGGTGTCGATCAGGATCACATCGATGCCGCGAGCCCGACCGGCGTTTACCGCGTCAAAAGCCACGGCGGCCGGATCACCACCGTCTTGAGAAATCACTTGCACTTGATTTCGCTCACCCCAAGTGAGCAATTGCTCACGTGCTGCGGCCCGAAATGTGTCAGCTGCCGCCAAGAGTATCGTTTTGTTCTCACTCCTTAAGTGGTGAGTGAGCTTACCGATCGACGTGGTTTTTCCAGCACCGTTGACGCCGGTCATCATGAGGATCAAGGGCTTCACGCGATCGATTTCGATATGACCCTCAAGCGGTAATAAGAGGTCTCTGAGGATCCCGGCCAAGGCTTGGCGGACTTGATCACCTGACTCTAGCCGCTGCTTGCGCACCACCTCTTTGAGCTCCGAGAGTACGAATTCTGTGGTGGCATAGCCGGTATCACTGGCGATAAGGGCGCTTTCTAACGCTTCATAGAGCTCCTCGTCGATTTTAGTGCGCGAAAATAAGCCCGACAGGTTTCCCCGTGTTTTTGATAAGCCTTGCTTAAGTT
>JANLRI010000325.1:0-3654 GCA_031361565.1 Betaproteobacteria bacterium
CCGCCGTCGCCTTCGCCGCCCGAGCTTTCGCCCGGACAACTTATAGCGCCTGGCCGTTAGCCAGCATCCCGTCCTGCGGAGTCCGGACCTTCCTCCACATTTTGCTTATGGCAAAACGCGGCGTCCGCCCGGCCCACCCCAGCGGCATTGTACGCGGGTACAGCGCGGGTTGGCATCAAACACCAGCTAAACTTTGTTTGATCAGGAGTACACGGCGATTGAAGGGGTGAATTTACTAAACATCGCGTGAAAGAAGCGAGCATCCTACTGCCCGCCTTTTCAATTGCCGAAGTGTCTGGGCGAATCAGCTCTTTTTATGGCCCAAAGTTCTTTCAATCGGCCGCTTCGATTCCCGCGGAGATCGTTTGGTGTGCATTTCTTCGCGAACCTGCTCGCGCCCAGGTGTGGGTTCTGTTTGTCCGTGCAATGGAAAATCTTTGGCATTGTGTGGCAGGGGCCATGCGTGATGGTTTTTGTCGGAGATGTTTGGAGTGATATCCGGCTTGGGCTGCTTCATGATTAGTTCCTCTCAAGTTTGGATAGAAGTGTGATCTGGGTGAACTATCTCGTCGGTGCCCTACCGCACAGAACTCTCGGCATCCGTGACTTCCGCTCCAGCGAAAAGAGGTAACTTAAAAGCCTGCCTCACGGCGGCGATGCCGTTGAGTTCTATCGGGCGATGGGATTCTCACAAGCCGGGAAAACGGTTCCAATGTGGATCTACGCGGGCCTTGATCACTAGAGCAAGGCTTAATCGCTTACCCCCCTTCATCGACCGCTCGTCGCCCAAAACTTGGGGCTTCGCACTCTTTCCCTAACACTAAGAGGATCTGACACTGTCCAATTTATCCTAGCGCCGCGAAAACAGGAAACTCCATGAAATCAAACCAACCGACTCGAGCCGACACGGGCAGTAACACTGTTCTGCGTCTATCGGCCTCATTTCTGGCGGTGGCGACTTTGCTTGGCCTGCCGCTCGCTCAAGCCCAAGAAGCGAAAGTCCAGGGTATTGACCTGGGCGACGCCAGTGTCTTGTCGCAACGTGGTCAACGCTTGAAAATTGCTGTGCCTTACGGCTCAGAAGTTGGTGAGAAATTTCCGCTGCTGCGCTTTGAGGTGCAATCGGTCGAGGCCACGGACGGTCAAACCGCACCCAGCGCGCGCGGTTTCACCATCTCAAAGCCCGAGAGCCGCAATGTTATTTTTCTGCAGTCGGCCGAAACCGTCAATGCGCCCCATTTGAAACTCGTCTTGGCGGTCGCTGGTTCGCCCAATAAGCTGGTCGCCTACGATATTGCCGTCCCGCCCGCAAGCGCCACGGCGCAAGTGCGGGACACACCAAAACCAGTCGTCAAGAAGGGTAAGCGGAAAGCCAAGAGCTATGTCAAGGCTCGCCGCTCAGGTTTGAAACGACGCTAGCAAAACACGATAAAAGTCTTGATGCTTCGCTAGATGGTTTGGAGACGAGGCTCGGCGGCGCTACTGGGCTGCGAAGCCCGCCCACACTTCTAGGCTGCGAAGCCCGCAATCGCTTTGACTTCCAGGTATTCTTCCAGCCCAAAGCGGCCCCACTCCCGGCCGTTTCCAGATTGCTTATAACCACCGAATGGCGCGGTACGCTCATTCGGCACACCGTTCAAGTTAACGTTGCCTGCGCGAATTTTGCGGGCCACAGCACGAGCTCGATCCATTGAACCACCGGATACATAACCGGCCAGGCCGTAAGGCGTGTCATTTGCAATGCGCACTGCCTCGTCTTCGTCTTTGTAGCCAAGAATCGTGAGTACAGGGCCGAAGACTTCTTCGCGGGCAATTGCCATGTCATTGTTCACGTTCGCAAAAATGGTTGGGCGAACATAAAAGCCCGCAGCGAGGCCTTCTGGGCGCCCTGGTCCACCAGCGATCAAAGTGGCGCCTTCGGCAACACCTTTGTTGATGAGCACCTGAATCTTGCCCCATTGGGTTTCGTTCACGACCGGTCCCATGGTGGTGTCGGCTGCACGCGGGTCGCCAGGCTTGGACTTGGCGGCAACCGCTTGAGCGATGGCAATCACCTCATCCATTTTCGATTGCGGTACCAGCATACGGGTCGGTGCGTTGCATGACTGTCCCGAGTTCATGAACACACTACCCACGCCCGAGGCCACCGCTTTTTGGAAATCGGCATCGTCAAGAATAATGTTGGGTGATTTACCACCGAGTTCCTGACTGACTCGTTTGACGGTCACCGCTGAACGCTGTGCCACATCGATACCGGCACGCGTTGACCCTGTGAAAGACATCATGTCAATGCCAGGATGAGAGCTCATGGCCGCACCCACATCGGGGCCCAAGCCATTGATCAAATTGAACACCCCTTTAGGCACACCGGCCTCATGCAAGATCTCCGCGAAAATCAGTGCCGAGCTTGGTGTGAATTCGGAAGGCTTCAAAATCATTGTGCAGCCTGCCGCTAAGGCCGGTGCCACCTTGCAAGTGATTTGATTGAGCGGCCAATTCCAAGGCGTAATCATGCCGACTACGCCGACGGCTTCGCGCACCACCATGGCCGAGCCAACCGGCTCTTCAAAGGCGTAGGTCTTGAGCACATCAAGCGTAGCAACAATATGGCCCAAACCGGCGCCCACCTGGAACTTTTCGGCGAACCCTAAAGGCGCTCCCATTTCATCCGAAATTGCTGCGCCCAAGTCCTTGGCACGCGTCTTGTAAACCTCAATAATTCGAGTGAGCAGTGCGACCCGCTCTTCGCGCGTGCTGAGCGAAAAAGTCTCAAAGGCGGCCCGAGCGGCGCTCACCGCAAGGTCAACATCGGCAGCCGAGCCTAAGGCGATGTCATACAGCACCTTTTCAGTCGCAGGATTAACCACCGAGCGGCTTTTGGGCGTGACTGGATTAACCCATGCGCCATTAATGTAAAACTGATTGCGTTGAACCATGAAATGCCTCGTGCGAATGAAAGTGAATTGAGAGGATGGGGGCTGCGCCCGTGAACCCTAGAGTATATTGCTTTAGGAAAGCCAAATATTGAAATCTAGCCAAACTACAGGCGCGAGCCCCGCAATACTCCCCAACCCGGCCATCAAAACCCGCCATGTGGCCGAGTTGCTTTTATTGTCGGTGGTTTGGGGCTGCGCCTATTTGTTTACGCGCTCGGCGGTCCCTGAATTTGGTCCGGCCCCCCTGATTACGCTCAGAATGGGCATTGCATTCTTGGTGCTCTTGCCCATTCTTGCAGCTCGTGGCCAACTCCCTTTACTGCGCCGACACGCCAAAACCCTGGCCATTCAGGGCACACTGTTCACGGCACTTTCTTTTGTACTGATCGCCTGGGCGGCCCTCACCATTAGCGCAGGCCTGTCTTCCATCCTCAGCGCTACCGCGCCCATGTTCGGAGCGATTGTGGCATGGATTTTTCTCAAAGAAAAAATTCATGGCTGGCGGCTGGCGGGCTTGGCCCTCGGCCTGGTGGGCGTCACGATTCTGGTCTGGGGAAAGGTGTCACTACGCACGGATTCCACATCCCTGCGCATCACGCTAGCTATTGTTGCCGGGCTCGCCTCTTCGGTGCTCTGGGGAATGGCCGCCAATTTTTCACGGACTCAATTAAGTAAGATTGACCCGGTCGTAACCACGGCGGGCACCATGCTGGCGGCC
>JANLRI010000383.1:0-14673 GCA_031361565.1 Betaproteobacteria bacterium
GCGAGGTTTTCGAAAGCTTAGCCAAATGGACTTGGCTCTGGACATTTCTATCTCGACGCGCCATTTGAGCTTTGTGGAAACCGGTCGCTCTAAACCCAGTGTCGCGATGTTACTGTTGATCGCCGATCATCTTGATGTGCCACTACGAACTCGTAACACCTGGCTGCTCGCTGCAGGCTACGCACCGCGTTTTAGTGAGCAAGGTTTAGGGTCTGCGCGTATGACACAGGTTAAGAGTGCTGTGCAACGTCTGCTCGACACCCATGATCCTTACCCCGGTGTAGCGCTCGATGGGCAGTGGAATGTCGTGCTTCAGAATCAGTCGGCCACCAGGCTCATGGAACTTCTACCCGAAGCTTTGAGATTGCCTCAGATCAATATTTTCAAAGCGAGCTTGCACCCTGAAGGCTTTGCGGCTCATACAAAGAATTTTGAGGAGTGGGGTAGTTATCTGCTGCAACTTCTTCAGCGTTTAAAGTTGGCGAGTCGGGAGGAGTCTCTGATGAGCCTCTATGATGAGATACATGCCTACCCCACCGTCAAGGCGATCAAAGAATATGCGACTCGCCCACTACCCTTCGAATCGTCTTTGCTCGTGCCCTGCATCCTCGAAATTCATGGGCAAGTGCTGTCACTTTTTACGACGCTGACTATTTTTGGAAGCCCGCGCGATATCACCTTACACGAGTTGTCCATCGAGCTTTTTTATCCCGCCGATCCGAGCACAGAGCTTCTTTTGAAAGGCCTTCACTGAGCTTTAATCGATATCTTCCAGCGCAGCATTGGCGCATCGGATTGCAAGGGGCTCACCACGACCAATTGCCCGACCTTGAGCGAATTAAAATTTTCCGACGAACCGTCCGAAAGTTCGATCTCGATCTGTAGATCGATGTAACGCAGGCCGCCAATGATGACCGCGTTGCTTTCAATTGCTTCAACCTTTAGCGTCGACATGTTAATGGGCGCGGACTGAACCGGTGTGGTGGTGCCCGCACTGGTCGGAAGTCCTGAACCACCGGTGCCAGGGTCCCCACAGGCAAAAAGGAACGTGACCACGGCCGCAGACGCTGCGACTACGATGAAGCTTCCGAGCACAAGGTTCTGTGCCGACCGTGCGAGACCAATGCGCAAGAGATGTCGCATCAATTTTTTCTTTTCTTAGCGGCCCCACTTGGGCGAGCGCTGATCGTATGATCGGCGACATAGCTGTACAGCCCCAAATTAACACGCTTGGATGGCTTGGTCCCGGCCGCCTTGTCCTTGGCGATCAAGCCTCGTAGCTCGGGCAGCATAAAGTCGAACACGAGCTTCCAGCTATGGGCACTCAGGCGATTGAACTCGGCCGCGCTCTCGGCACTGAGCTCATCGGTAAAGATAGTCTGCTCTAAAAACTGCGGCGCTTGACCCAGCAGGTTATGGGCAATGGCCATAAGATGGTCGCTGGCATTTTGGGCGGAGATTTCCCAAAGTTCCTGAGCATCATTCCTGGGAACGAAGGCCTTCGCAATCAGTTTAAGTCGGTTGCCCGCGCTTGCTTCAACCATGCCGAGCCTGATCAGGTCGTCCAGCACACTGCGCGGGTGAACATCGGTGCTTACGCTAGCGACGAGGGATTCAAAGCTTCGGCTTTCCCCGTCAGGTTGGGATCGACTCAATACTCGCGGTGCTCCGCCTTTTGTTAAATACACCGGGTCACTGCGCCAGCGCCCAAAAACCTGCGAGGATAAGGAAGCCCGATAAGTCTGCCCTAGGCCCTCGCCTTCTTTTAATCGACGCAGGTCCTTGCGGTGGACACCGGTGAGTACGCTTAGTTGAGAGTCAGAGAGCTTCTTGCCTTGCGAGTCCTCAGACGCGGCCTGTACGAGTGCACTCTTCATGGCCTCGATCAAATCAGGCAGCTTCAGCCCCGCCGCCAGGCTGAGCTTGGCGATAGGTACTAGCGGACGAAGTAGGGCGTGGTCAGATTGGCTCATGGCTGGGAAATTATCACAGGTAGTGGATTTTCTTGCAATTTATAAAAAACTGGGATATATTCCCAGTTATAGATTTTTAATGCAAGTAATCTATGTCCCATGAAAACCAGCTCTCAAGCAGCTCTTCTAGTCGCTTCGTTCGCTTTAGTGGCCTGCGGCGGTGGTTCGAGTTCGTTATCTCATGGCCCTGCGCCGGCACCCTCGGCGAACGGTAATACCGGGGTCATAAAGAGCGTTGGCACGGGTGCCGAGGCCTGCGTCGCTCTCAATACAGAGATTCAGGCGATGGCCGAAGCTCAGCTTCGAAATTCATTCGCTTCCGATACGACGCCGTACTATTACTTCGGTGGCGGGCCAGTACCACTGGCAGGAACGGTCGCCTCGGGTACCACCACTACGGCGGTGTCCGCTCCCGCCGCAGACGCCAGCTTCTCCTCGACCAATATTCAAGTGGCCGGGGTTGATGAGATGGATTGGGTGAAAAACGACGGACAATCACTGTGGACTTTCGAAGCGCGCAATAGCCAACTACATTTGACCCAGGCGAGTCTTTGCAGTCGGCTCGCTTTGTTGGAGAAAAGGCCTATATCGTGACCTTTAGGAATATCGATCCCCTCTTTGTATTTGACCTCAGCGATCCTACCAAGCTCGCCATGAAGGGCGAGCTTAAAGTGCCCGGATTCTCAACCTATTTACACCCTATCTCCGACACGTTGATCTTTAGTTTGGGGGTGGATTCTGGCACCTGGCCGCGGCGTGTGAAAGCCAGTCTCTTCGATGTCACTAACCCCGCCTCACCCATCGAAGTGGCCACTCAAATGATGGGTGATAGAAATTCGTTCAGTGAGGCGCTGTGGGAGCCGCATGCCTTGACGTTCTTCACGGTACCCGGGAGCGCAACAAGCACAAGCACTTGGATTGGAGTTCCTGTGGGCAAGGAGTTGAAGTTGCTCAGCGTGACCAGTGCTGACGGACTCAAAGCCCGTGGTGCCGTACCTGTGCAACCGGACTATGCCCGACGTTCGGTCTTTGTTGATGAAAACGTTTACGCGATTGGGCAAACCCAGATGGTGGCCGCACGCTGGGACACGCCCGCCTCAGTCTTGAGCACGATTGCACCTTGAAAGAGCTTCGGAAGGTCTTGCGGTCTAGCCGCAAACCCTGAGTGCTCGCCCAATTTCATTTAGCGCCAGGCAAACACCGCTTGCTCTAAGTGCGCAACTCGAGTGGCGCGCTCAAACAAGGCTACTTCCATAAACTGATACATGATCGCTGCGGTAGGTGCGTGAATGAGGCGACCGAGCAGAGGATAGCGAATCACGGGTCGATCACTTTCCGGAATGTTGACAAACTCGGGGGAGCCGGGTTTGCCGAGGTCCTGTAAGGGGATGCGATAAATGGCCGCGACTTCGTCCGGGTTGGCGACCATTGAAGCGTTAGCGTCCGCCCAGACCACCATGGGGCTGATCAGGTAGCCTGATCGAGTCGGGTAATCGTCGAGTTGTCCGAGAATGGCTTGTGGTGGCAGGCCTAGGCCAATTTCCTCATGCATTTCTCTTAAGGCGGCTTGTTGGGCGCTTTCTCCTGCGTCAACTCGCCCGCCTGGCAGTGCGTACTGGCCGGCATGGTTGTTCAGGCCGCGCGAGCGGCGGGTGAGGATCAATGCAGCCGTTCCATCGCCGGTATCGGTGATGATGATGGCCACGGCCGCCCGCTTGAGTGTTCCTGCCTCAATGGGTGCGACAGGCCACGCCTGAAGCCGCTCAGAAATGGAGTGACGTAATGCGTCGTTGAAAGCGATGGGGAGCAAGGCGAGGTCCAGGAAGGGTCAAAAAGGGTCAATCAAGATGGACTATTTAAGGTGAGACGGGCAAATGCTCGCCGTGTCGGACCATAAATGAAGGAGCCGTAGGCCTTGCTATCATCGCCCCTTCTAGGTGAAAAAGAGCAATGATGAGTCGAGCCCGCTTCCAAGCGATACAGCAAACGCTTCGTCTACCCCTGATCGCCGCGCCCATGTTCTTGGTGTCTGGCCCAGATCTGGTGTCTGAGACTTGCTCGGCCGGGATCATCGGATCCTTTCCAACAGCCAACTGCCGAACGTCGCAAGAGTTGGATGGCTGGATGAGGCAAATCCTTGAGCGCGTTGAAGCGCGGGAGCAGCTTGAGGGCAGGGTGGCCGCGCCGTTATGTCCAAATTTGATCGTGCATGCATCCAACCCACGTTTGGCTGATGATCTGTCGGTGTTGGTCAAGCACAAACCCAAGCTTGTCATCACCAGTGTGGGATCGCCAGCCTCTGTGATTCAGCCCCTCCATGATGTGGGAGCATTGGTATTGGTCGACGTCGCCAGTGTGAAGCATGCACACAAGGCTTTAGCGGCCGGCGCAGACGGATTGGTGTTACTGACCGCCGGTGCAGGTGGTCAAACCGGTTGGTTAAACCCCTTTGCTTTCGTTCGGGCCGTGCGCGAATTCTATGATGGCCCTTTGGTGCTCGCGGGGGGAATCTCCGACGGTCATGCCCTTCGCGCCGCAATCGCTTTAGGCTGTGACCTGGCTTATATGGGCACGCGCTTTATTGCCACCCAAGAAAGCATGGCGCCCTCGGCCTACAAGGAAATGTTGCTCGCGAGTAGCGCTGACGACATCGTGCTGACCAAGGCGATCACCGGGCTTGCGACCAATATGCTGCGCCCATCCCTGGTGCTGGCCGGTCTTGACCCGGATCACCTGCCCGAGCGCGGCGCCATCGATATCGCAAAAGACATCAGTATTGAAGGTCGCGAGAACCGGCGCTGGAAAGACATTTGGTCTGCGGGCCATAGCGTCTCGGGCGTGCGTTCAATCGAATCCGTGTCAGCCTTGGTCGAACAATTGGAAAAGGACTATCGGGCCGCCTAATGTTTGACCAGGTCTGTTACTTGCCTGATTAGTGAGGCAGCTAAATTGAGAAATCTAAATCGAAGGCACCTAAAGCTTCTTCACCAATCGCCGAGGGATTCTCGTTTTCCGCCCCAATCACATAGTCGATGAAACGAGTGTTCGATAGAGTGATCGCCTGCAGCTTGGCTCTGGTGGAGTTCACGACGGCATAGGGCCGATAGAGCCCAAGGGTGACAATAGTGAGCGCCCAATTCTTGAACTGCAGAAGGCCGTAAGAGGTGACAGACAGGTCACTATTAAACCAGGCGAGTTGATGATTGTTGGGCGAGCGCACATCGGTAGCCTTGTCCCAACAATAGTTTTGCAAACGCGCCAAGAGCACGCCTTGCATGGCGAAAATGATTAAATAAAAGGATACCAATACGATCGGGAGCAGGGCGATCAAGGCGGGCGACAGGACAATCGCAAGGAATCCGAATCCGGCGATAACTCCAATGATTGCGCCAAAGATCAGGATGAGAATTAGTAGCGAGGATAGGTAGATCCAGATGTATTGCTTGCCGGTGATCGTGGTGTTTCCCTTGACCATGCCAAAGTGCGCGTGATTGATGCTAAAGCGCCGCCAAGTGGCATGCAGGAAGGCGTAAAAAACAATTGAACCAAGTACCACCAGAAGACCGACCACGCCCGCCGCAACAGCGTAACCTTTTGGCAGGGATTTCCAAAGTTCGGCCATGGCCTCAGGGTTGAGAAATATCGCCACCACAATTCCTGCATAGGCGAGCGGCAAGAGCATGAAGGGCAGAAGGGTTCGATAGGCCTCCGTGGCCGTACCTGTAAAACCGAACCGAATGCCACGATAGCTTGAGTTGGCAAAGCGAAAACGTACCGAACGCTGCATTAGAAACGGCATGACCAGTACGATCAACCCGAGTGCGATGACGCTCACCGTAGGTACTGAGCCTGAGCCGGTATAGAGGGCCAGCAAAATGAAGCCCACAACCCGTCCCTTCAGGATCGCGACCGGGTTGCCGTGATAGTCCAGGCTATGCCCGGCGATGACCGTGTTCTGATGAAAGTATTTTTCCCGGCGCACCTTGGCCCAAGCCGAGTAGATGCCTAAAGTAAGGTAGGTGAGAAATAGATTAACCATCCAGATTCGAAAATACTCTGAACCCGAGCCAGTAAAGCGGATACGCGCGTTTTGGTGGAGGGCTTCGCTGCTCGCAACGGAGGTGCTTTGGTCTGTCATGGGGGGCCTGTGTTAGGAGCCTGCGCGGATATTTACTTTAGAGCACTAAACTTCTTAATGCGTTCGCTGGTCACCGGGTGCGAAGAAAATATTGATTCGCTCGGGCTTGGAGCTTCAGTAGAACGCGGCGCTTCGTCTTTAGGGGCGCCCGCCTTTTTTTCCTCGCCCTTTGGCATCGTGGGCTTTTCGTTGCGCGATTTTTCAAGCTCGGAAAACAAGTCGGCCGTCGCTTGTCCGGGAATTCCAAGCTTGCGCATTGAAGAGATCGCAAAATCGTCGGCCTCGCTCTCGAGATCTCGGGAATACTTCATGCCGGCGATGGCGGCAGGTACGGCGCTGACCAACGAGGAGACATCGCCCAGCCACACCGAAATCACCGCGGTGACGGCGGCCGCTTGAATAATATTGCGCGTGGAGTGGCGGTATTTGATGTGCCCTAATTCATGGAGCAGTACCCCCATCAAGGCATCGTCGTTCTTGCTTAAGGCCACGAGTTCATCGGTCATGATAAGGCGCCCACCCGGAATCGCAATCGCGTTTGGTCCAATTGAGCTGGCACGAAAGAGCAGTTGATACTGCGGTGCATCTTTGAGCTGATGGGTAATTTTCTGGTACTTCTCGGTTAAGGCCTTCTGGCGCTCCGGCGGCAAGGTGCTGGGCTTAAATAATTGCGCTTCCAACATCGGCCAGGCCTGCTCGCCTATGGTGTGGTCCACCGATTCGGGTAGCCAGGAGGCGACATGTTTGGAGGCCAACGGAATCAGGTAGAGGTAGCCGACCACCAAGGCCCCGATCAGCGCGACCAAACAAGCGACCACCCAAGCCCAGGAGTTCTGTGCGTTTTGAACCAGGCCTAGTTTTTTGCCGACCCGGTCAAGTTCTTTTTGTAATGCGGCACTATCCCTGACCTCAAGCACGGCGCCGCCGCCAAGATCGATTCTTTGAGCCGCACCCTTGAAAGCTTCGTCGATCCGAGCACGGTCAAGTGGATGCCTAAGCGGCGCAGCACTTTCCCGAAAAATGGCGATGTGGTCGTTTTGAATGGCGATCTTGGCGGGCTGGGCCCGTGCTGATTTGCCGTCGAAGTAGACCGCATCGATCATCTTTGTGCGTTGCCTTCTTTTAAATGACTCACCACACTGGGAAGTCCCCGTGAAGACAGCACTATATCTTCAAACCTGTGTAGTTTTCCGCGAGGCTGGTGCGGGCGGCTTCTGAGGCCATCAAATAGCTGAGTTCAGCCTCTTGTATTTTCTGGCCAAAACCTTCGGTGTCCGGAAAGCGATGCATGAGTGCAGTGAGCCACCAGGAAAACCGCTCAATCTGCCATATGCGTTGCAGTGCTCGCTGCGAATAGCCGTCAATTCCGGTTTCAGTCTTTTCCAGGTAGTACGCTTGAAAGGCCTGCGCAAGCATGCGCACATCGCTCATGGCCAGGTTCAAACCCTTGGCGCCGGTTGGCGGCACAATGTGGGCCGCGTCCCCCGCAAGAAACAGGGAGCCAAAGCGCATCGGCTCAGCCACAAAACTTCGTAGCGGAGCGATGCTCTTTTCGATAGACGGGCCAGTAATCATTTTCTCTGCCGTTTCGGGGTCTACCCTGCGCCTAAGCTCGTCCCAAAAACGATCATCGCTCCATGCCTCAACTTTATCGCTGATCGGGCATTGCAGGTAGTAGCGACTACGCGTGAGGCTGCGCATCGAGCATAACGAAAAGCCGCGCGCACTATTGCCATAGATGATGGCATGCGGTGAAACCGGTGGAGTCTCGGACAACACGCCGATCCAGCCAAAGGGATAATCGCGGCTAAATTCTTTGATGGCATTTTTCGGCACACTGGCTCGGCTAACGCCATGAAAGCCATCACAACCGGCGATGAAGTCGCAGGCCAGTCGATGGGTCTGGCCATTTTTTTGATACGTGATGCTCGGCGTTTTGCTGTCGAAATCCTTGAGCTCAACATGGGCTGCTTCGTAGATAGTCGTCAGTCCGCGGGCCTCGCGATGGTCCATAAGGTCCTTGGTGACCTCAGTTTGGCCGTAAGCGGTAACGACCCGACCGCCCGTGCATTCGTGCAGATCCACACTGTGGCGCGCGCCGTTAAACACTAATTCCAGATGTTTATGAATAATGCCGTCTTGCAAGACCCGATCCACTCCGGCTTCGACCAGGGTGTCGACCGTCGACTGCTCCAAAATCCCCGCTCGAATACGAGCTAGAACGTACTCGCCACTTTGCCGTTCGAGAACAATATTGTCGATGCCGGCCTTGTGCAAGAGAGCACCGAGCATCAGGCCTGCGGGCCCCGCTCCGACGATGGCGACCTGAGTTTTTAAGTGGGTTGGGTTCATCTTGAGATTATCAGGCTAAGTCCTGGCTTGACCTAGGTCTGAAGTGTCTTGGTGGTTTGAGGATCGTTGACTTTTGCGCGGTAAGTAATTATTTTGTGCGATCATCGCGCATGATGTTGAATAAGCAAGATTTCATCGAAGGTGCTTCAAAGGCCATGGCGGTGCTGGAGTGCTTCAGTGCAGAACGCCAACGCTTGAACGCAAGCCAGGCGGCCGCGCGCACGGGCATGACCCGTGCCTCCGCGCGAAGGCATTTGCTCACCCTGCAGCACCTCGGTTACCTGGAAGGCGAGGAAGGCTACTTTTGGCTGACCCCGCGAGTCCTGAGGTTAGCGGGAATCTACCTTTCTTCGGCGCGTTTGCCGCGTGCGGTGCAGCCGACCTTGGATCGCCTCGCCGCCGATACTGAACAGGCCTTCTCGGTGGCCGTGCTGGATGGCACTCAAATTGTCATCATTGCTCGCAGTGGTGAGCATCGTCGCCATAGCTCGGTGATGCCCTACGGCATCCATTTGGGAGCACGTCTTCCGGCGTTTGCAACCAGTACGGGTCGCGTGCTTCTGGCTGATCTAAGCCTGGCCGAGATGAAGCGGCTCGTTCAGCACGATAGGTTGGTCGCGTTTACGCCCAAAACAATCATTTCCAAGCAGACCCTGTTCGCCGAAATCGCCAAGATTAAAAAGCAGGGTTACTCGGAAGCCAATGAGGAGCATGAGTTTGGGGTACGAGCCTTGGCGGTACCGGTTCGGGATGCTCAGGGTAAAACCGTCGCGGCCTTAAACATTGTTGATTCAAGCCAGCGCTCCAAGCTGGAGCCACTGAGCGCGCGCTACCTTGACACTCTCGTGATGGCGAGCGCGGAGATTCGCTCTCTGCTTTAGGCTTACGCTCCTCAAGGTGTCCGGTACGAGATTACTTCGGGCGAGGGATGGCCGCAAGCAGCTTCTCTGCGCTCCAGTTTTGATCGGGTTTATAGTGCTTGATCAGCGTCAGCATCGCCAAATTCGCGGGAGCCTCTCGGCCTATGCTTGCGGCTAGTCTTACAACCGCGCCACACAAATCATCCGTTTCGGTGGGACGGCCCGAATGCAGATCGATTGACATCGACGAGCGTGCGCTGGCGTCCATCTTGAGCATCGAGGCCGCTGCGCGTTTAAACAGCCAGTTAGGAAGCTTGAGTATTTTTGGCAAAAGGCGCGGCGGTGCCTTGCCCACTTGCGCCGCTTGAATGCCCACAGCCGCGAGAATTTCCAAGGCTTCAATCTGCAAGGCGGCTAGTACAAGGCGATAGTTTCGATCCTCTAATTGAGGCTTGAGCGCAAGATTGGAGAGCGCATTGATCGGGTTATTGAGATTGAGTAGTAGCTTGCCCCACTGAACCTCGAGCATGTCGGATCGAAGCTCGGTGTCCAGACCTGCTCTCGTCAAGATCGGCTGAAAGGCCACGCTGGCAGCGTGCTGCTCGATTAACAGCGTGCCCGAGGTGGCGCGGTGCGCATGAGTCGGCGATTTCAGCACCACGTTGTAGGGCACCATACCGGCCAGCACCCGCATTTCCTGAGCATACTTACGTAGCCGGGCGACGTTTTCAACACCGTTTTGTAGCGACACGACCGTGCTGCCCGGTCGGCAATAGGTATGAATGTCGCGAGCGACGCTCTCGGTTGCCCCGCCTTTCACGCAAACGAAGATCACGCCAGGGTCGTCCCCAACTTTTCCGCTCGCTTCGTCTCCAAGGCCAGCAAGCGATTGCCTCAAACGTAGCGCTTCAGGCTTGATGTGTTGATTCAGCCCATCGAGGTCGGTGACTTGCAAGCCATGGCGAGCGAGCGCATCTAAAGCGTGTGGCCGACCCACAAATGTCACCGCAGCTCCAGAGGCGACTAGTCGACCGCCAATGTAGCTGCCGATCGCGCCGGTACCTATGATTACGAAGGTACTCATTTATTTCTCGCGTGGTTTGCGAGGTCAGTCATGACCTCGCTATCTCTGGTCATATTATCATATGATATAAACCGCCATATGATTAAAAATGTACATGGCAGTACGGTCGATTGGTTGGGCGTGGAGATCGTCAGCGGGCGTTATCCGGTCGGTCTGGCTATTCCCAATGAAGTCGCCTTGGGGGAAGTTCTGGGCGTGAGTCGTACGGTCATTCGCGAGTCGGTGAAATCCCTGGCGGCCAAAGGCCTTGTGGTGACTAGCCAAAAGGTTGGGAGCCGGGTTTTACCTTCAGACTCCTGGAATTGGTTCGACGCAGATGTGATCATCTGGCAGTCCCGCGTGGGTCTGACGGCCGAGTTTTTGCGTGATCTCCAGGATTTGCGAAGATTGCTTGAGCCCGCTGCGGTGAAGTTAGCGGCTGAGCGCGCTACCGCCGAAGACATTGCCAAGATTGAAGCCGCCTATGAAGGCATGCGCGTTGCCATTGAAGAAGGCGGAGACTATGTGGCCAGCGATCTCCGCTTTCATCAAGGTCTTTTGCACGCTTGTCGCAATCGTATGCTGGTGCAGATGAGTAAAGTACTGTCTGCGCTGCTCAGGACAAGTTTTGAAGTCTCCACAAAAATCAAGAATGGTCCGCGCGAATCCTTGCCCCTGCACCGAGCGGTATTGGACGCCGTGATCGCGAAGAACCCTCAGAAAGCGGAGAAGGCCATTCAAGTGTTAATTGATGGCGCTAATCGCGATATTGAGTCAATTTTGAAGTCGAAGCGCAAGTTGCCCAACTTGGATCGGCCTGCGCCCTTTCTGCGTTCTACCAGAGAAAAACATGAAACCGTTGATTGATGCTTTCTTCAAGCTGCTCGAATTCCTGGTGGTGCTCTGCCTTTTTGCCATGGTCGTGATGGTGTTTGGCAATGTGGTCATGCGCTATGGTTTTAACTCAGGTATATCAGTGAGCGACGAAATGTCGCGTTATGCGTTCATTTGGTTGACCTATATTGGAGCCATGATCGCGATGCGTGAAAAGGGTCATCTGGGGGTGGACACTTTGATTAAAAAGCTTCCGTTGAACGGTAAGCGTTTTTGCGTGTTCTTGAGTGAGGCCTTGATGTTGTTTTGTAATGGGCTCTTTTTGTGGGGCACGTTCCAGATGCACCAACTACAGGTGACCAATGTCTCGCCCGTGACCGGGCTATCGATGATTTGGGTGTACGGCATCGGTTATGTGGTGGCGATTGTGATGGGCGCCTTTAACCTTCATAAGCTCTATCTCCTGTTCTCTGGAAAATTGACCGAAGAGGATATGGTTGCAGTGGTCGATGCAGAAGGCCTCAAGGAGGCCGAAGAAGAAATTCGGAGGACCGAAGCCGCCGTAAAGAATGCGGGTGTGGTTGCGGCCAATGGAGGGCGGGCATGACCGTCGCAGTTTTCATTCTTTCTCTGATGGGAGCGATGGCCCTCGGCATGCCGATTGCCTATGCACTTCTGGTCTGTGGCGTTGCCTTGATGGCGTTCCTGGCGAGCACCGGGGTACTCAGCGCCTTCGATGCACAAATTATTGCGCAGCGCTTCGTCGATGGAGCGGACAATTTTCCCTTGCTGGCGGTGCCGTTCTTCCTGCTCGCAGGCGAATTTATGAACGCCGGTGGTTTGTCACGCAGAATCGTGGAATTGGGCGTCGCCTGGGTCGGGCATTTTAGGGGCGGCCTGGGCTATGTGACGGTCATCGCGGCCATCATCATGGCCTCGTTGTCAGGCTCTGCGGTTGCCGATACGGCGGCACTCGCAGCGATTCTTATTCCAATGATGAAAGCGGCGGGCTATGACGTCAAACGTGCCGCGGGACTGGTGGCCTCCGGAGGCATTATCGCGCCGGTGATTCCCCCTTCGATTGGCTTCATTATTTTCGGGGTGGCGGGCAATGTCTCAATCACCAAGCTTTTTCTGGCCGGTATTGTTCCGGGCATCATGATGGGCATTGCCATTGGAATCGCTTGGTGGTGGGTTGCCAAAAAAGAAAACGTCCAGCCCGCACCCAAGATGCCTATGGCCGAACGACTCAGGGTAACCCTGAGATCTGGTTTCGCTACAGCACTTCCAGTGATTATTATTGGTGGCATGAAGGCTGGCATATTTACGCCAACGGAGGCGGCCGTAGTGGCCGCCGTGTACGCTTTCTTGGTGGGTAAATTTGTTTATCGAGAACTTCAGTGGTCCGAAATTTATGGTCTATTTTTAGCGGCAGGCAAGACCACGGCAGTCGTGATGTTCCTGGTCGCCGCCGCGATGGTGAGCGCCTGGTTGATCACGGTGGCGAACATTCCCACCGAGGTCGCGAATTTGATGTCGCCCTTCATGGAGAATAAGACCTTGCTCATGTTTGTGATGATGGCCTTGATCGTGGTCGTAGGCACGGCGCTTGACTTTGCGCCCACTGTACTGATTTTGACTCCCGTACTGATGCCGGTGGTCATTAAGGCCGGAATTGACCCAGTGTATTTTGGTGTGCTGTTTATTATGAACAATGCGATTGGCTTGATTACCCCACCGGTCGGTACGGTTTTGAATGTGGTCAGTGGTGTGGCCAAGATCACCATGGATGATGCATTTCGTGGCGTGATACCTTTCCTGATCGCTCAATTGATTGTATTGTTTTCGCTAGTCTTTTTCCCTGAATTGGTGATGGTTCCATTGAAGTGGTGGATGAAGTAGTTTTTTGTTTTTAGTTTTAAGGAGACAGGTATGTTTAAGAAAAGTTCTATTGCTCTACTCGTGGTCGGCGTTATGTTCGCGACGTCGTCTGCGTTCGCTCAGTTCTCGGATCGCACACTAAAAATTTCCAACGGGGTGAATGAAGATCACCCAGTCGGCGCAGGTGTCAGAAAGATGCAGGAAGTGCTCGCAGCGAAGTCAGGTGGCAAGCTCAAGCTCAATGCGTTCTGGGGTGGCTCGGCGGGCGGTGATTTGCAAGCGACCCAGGCCTTGCGTGCGGGTACGCAGGAGATGGTCGTCACTTCCAGCTCGCCCTTGGTCGGCATTGTCAAGGAACTCGGTGTGTTCGATTTACCCTTCCTGTTCGCCAATGAAAAAGAGGTGGACGCGGTTCTCGATGGTGCGGCCGGTGGATACTTCAACAAGAAGCTGGAAGACGCAGGGGTCGTAAACTTGGCCTATTGGGAGAATGGATTTCGTAACCTCACCAATAGCAAACGCCCAGTTGCGAAGGTTGAAGATTTTGACGGCGTCAAACTTCGCGTGATGCAGAATAATATTTTCCTCGATACCTTTAAGACCTTGGGTACAAATGCTGTCCCCATGGCTTTTGGTGAGGTCTTTACCGCGCTTGAGACACGGACCATTGATGGACAAGAGAACCCGTTCGTAACCATTAACACATCCAAGTTTTACGAAGTTCAACGCTATTTGAGCGTCACCCGTCACGCCTACACTCCTTTCCTGGTGCTCTATAGCAAGAAGATGTGGGATGGTTTGTCTAAGGATGAGCAGGCGGCACTTCGTGAAGCAGCCATTGAAGGCCAGAAGGTTCAACGAGCGACCAATCGGGCTCAAGAAAGCAAGGCCTTGGGTGAGTTAAGAGCGCGCGGTATGTTGATCAACGAAATCTCACCAGCGGAGCAAAAACGTATGTTTGATAAGGTCAAGCCCGTTTACGATCGCAACGGCACAACCATCGGTGCTGAAGCCATTAACGTGGTCGTCGATGCTTTGAAGAAGGCACGCGGCAGCTAATCTTGGCGCGGCCTATATGCAGCTAAGACGCAGGCTTTTATGAAAATCACCAAGCTCGAAACCCTCCGCTTACAGGAGTTCCCCAATATTATTTGGGTACGCTTGTATACCGATGAAGGTCTGGTCGGGCTTGGTGAAACTTTTATGGGAGCTGCGGCGGTGGAGGCTTACCTACACGAATGGGTCGCTCCTAAGTTAATCGGGAAGAATCCGCTGCACATCGAAGCCCGTAACAAAGAGCTGACCGGGTACCTCGGTTGGCGCGGCTCTGGAGTCGAGACCAGGGGTAACAGCGCGGTGGATATCGCTCTGTGGGATATTTTCGGGAAGGCTGCCGGGATGCCGGTGCATACCGCTTTAGGCGGCAATTCTCGCGACTCTATTAGAATTTATAACACCTGTGCGGGCTACAAATATGTGCGCAGCACGGCGAATCAAAGCAGTAGTAACTGGGGCTTGGGTCAGGCCTCGAAGAGTGCGGGACCGTATGAAGACCTTGAAGGGTTTCTTCAT
>JANLRI010000398.1:0-6878 GCA_031361565.1 Betaproteobacteria bacterium
CCAACCGAGGCCGGAGGGCGGATTTATACTGGCGCGCTTCACCCTCGTTCCGGTTTGTTCTGCCAGCCAAGCTCGGGCTGCGTCGTTATTGGTAGTCTCAACCCCCAAAGTCTATTGTCCAGGCCTTATGAATCCGTCCTCCGCCGTTTTACCCGAATTGTTTACGCCCTTCAAAATTGGTGCGATTGAGTGCAAGAACCGAGTCTTGATGGCCCCCCTCACCCGCTGTCGCGCGCTGCCAGAAAATGACGCGCCGCACGATTTAAACGTCGAGTATTACCGCCAACGCGCGGGCGCAGGACTAATCATTAGCGAAGCCACTCAGGTGCTCCCCCAGGGCAAAGGCTACTTGCGTACTCCGGGCGTCTACAGCGCGGCGCAAGAGGCTGGCTGGCGCAACATCACCGAAGCGGTGCATGCCGCGGGAGGAAAGATCATTGCCCAGTTGTGGCATGTTGGCGCAATATCTCATCCTGACTTCCAACCGAACGGCGATTTGCCGGTGGCCGCTTCCGCCCAAAACCCCGGGGGTACCACCTATACGCCGATGGGCAAGCGCGAGCGAGTGACTCCGCGCGCGCTGCGCACGGATGAAATCCCCGAGATAGTCGCTGCCTTCCGGCACTCCGCGGCGCTTTGTAAACGAGCAGGTTTCGACGGCGTTGAAATTCATGGCGCCAACGGCTACCTGCTTGAAAACTTTACCCGCGATTCCACCAATCATCGCACTGACCAGTATGGTGGCTCCATTGAAAACAGGATTCGCCTAAGCCTCGAGGTCGTCGACGCGGTCGTGTCGGTCTGGGGCAAAGATCGGGTCGGCATTCGCCTGTCGCCGGTCAGCAATGCTAGTAATTGCCCCCGCGACTCCAATCCGCAGGCCACTTATGGCGCCTTGGTGAAGGCGCTCAACGACAGACGGATTGCCTTCATCCATTTCATTGAAGGCCAGACCGGTGGAGAGCGCAAGCTGGAAGGGTTTGATTTCGAATCCGCGCGGCGCAATTTTAGTGGGACTTACATTGGTAACAATCGCTATAGCGCAGGCATGGCCGCTGAAGCGATTCGCGCTGGTCGGGTGGATGCGGTGGCCTTTGGCGTTGCGTTCATCAGCAACCCAGACTTGCCGCAACGTCTGCGTATCGGCGCACCGTTGAATGAAGTGAATACCAAGACCTATTACGGACCGGGGTCGATAGGGTACACAGACTACCCGGCATTGTAATTAGAAGGTTCTAAACCCATCACTCAAGACCTGAAATACTCGGCAAAAGAAGGTCTGCACAATTACGCTTCGTCCGAGAAACCAAGAAATTGAGCGACATCAGCCACAGGCCGACGCCTCGAAACGACGTTGTTGGCGGGAAAGGAAAAGTCCGGATAGCCGATGGCCACGCAGGTTTGAATAATCTGCGTATCCGGAATACCAGTATGTTCGCGCACCACGGGCGATTGCATAATGCCCTGGCTATTGATCACGCATCCTAGTCCCCGCGACCATGCCGCCAACACCAGCTATTGACGACCGCACCGGTATCAAACTGGGCAATGTCGCCGTGTTGCAAGGCCTTGTCATAGGTCATCACCACGCAAGCCGGCGCATCAAACTGTCGGAAACCGCGGAGCACCCAATCTTGCCGCTTTTCTTGGTCGTGGCGCTCAATCCCCATCGCCTCGAACAATTGCACGGCAATATCGATTTGACGCTGCCGATGAACCCCTTCATAGCCGCCGTGGGAGCGGATTTCCCGCGACGGCGGTACGCCTGCGATATTGCGTTCGGTATTGCCCTTTCGGATACGGTCAAGCGGCTCGCCAGTGACGACCCAGAAATGCCAGGGCTGGGTATTCATGGAGGAAGGGGAGCGGACGGCCAGTGCAATGATTTCTTCGAGCAGTTTGCGCGGCACGGGATCGGGTTTGTAGCCGCGAATGCTGCGGCGCTCAGTGAGGACGGTGTCGAAATCCACGTAAAGTTTCTCCGCAGGGATGTTTGAACGGTCGAAAATTGGGTTTGCGGTTGACCGCAAAAATTATGCCTTATCGGCCAAAGTAACACTTTTCCAGCGCCGCGCCACGTAACGTGCCGTACTTTCCTCGACGGCTGGGAGATTATCGTGCAGCCGATTCAGTAGGCCAATGAGCACTTCCCGCTCTTCGAGCGCAAGCACCTCAAGGAAAGCACGTTCGCGCGCGAGCGCAAGACCAATGATCTCGTCGTGCAAGCGACGACCTTTGGGTGTGAGGATAGCCAATTTTGCGCGTCCATCGACCTTGTCGGCGGTCACTGTAATGATGCCTTGACTCTCCATGCGCTTAAAGCAGCGGCTCACAGAGGCTTTATCCATACCAATCACACGACAGACCTTTTGGGCAGAGATCGGGCTTTCAATCGCCAGTAGTACCAGGCAGCGCCAAGTCTCGATGCCCACACCGAACAGCTTGAGATAATTCGATGACGCGCCGCTGGAAAGCTTATTGGCAATCCAGGTGAATAGCGCGGGTGTATAGCGACTTAGGTCTACGCGTTTTGCTTGCTTCATGATGACGGCTCTACGACTCTTGATCTTGCTGGTGCACTCTTTGAATCATCGGGCAATGAAACGCAACGGCAAGGCGCCTAAAGCCCGCAAGGTATTGTTGAGTCGACGGGTGTGCGGACCAGCCACTTCAATGCGTTTGACGCGTTCGGCAAGGGCGGTTAAGACCACCTCGCCCTCAAGCCGCGCGACCATTTGACCGACACAAGCATGAATCCCAGTCCCTAAGCCCACGTGTCCAATTGGACGCCGCTCAATATTGAAGCGATGCGGCTCGGGCCACTTTCGTTTGTCGCGATTGGCCGCGCCCAATAAGCACAATACCTTGGTGTTCTTGGGGATTTGGTAACCCGCAATCAGAGTGTCCTCGCCAGCAGTACGGAAGAAGGTTTGAGCCGTCGCCTCATAACGTAAGCCCTCCTCAAAGGCTAGACGGGCTAAGGTTGGGGTGGCATGCAGCTTGGCATACTCTTCGGGGTGATGCGCTAAGCAAAACAGCACATTACCTAAGCCATTGATGGTGGTATCGACACCGGCCGACAAGAATGAGCGCACCAGAAGCGGTGCCATCTCGGCGGTGATTTCACCTCGGTCCACCGCCTGATAGATTTGGTCTCCGAAGCCATCAGGGCGAAGGTTCTCACGCTGGCATTGACGCATGATCCATTCGGTCACAGGCTTTACGCGCGTGGTCGCCTTCGCGAGCAGCTCATTGCGTGGGCCCATCGAGTTAAAAATCATATCGCCGTAAATCAGGAGGTTTTCCCGTTCCTCGGCACCGACTCCCACAGCATCCGGAAATACCTTCAGGGGAAAAGGTTGGGCCAAATCTTGAATACCATCCACCGCACCATGAGCCTGGGATTTTTCAATGCAGGCCTCCACCATTTTTTCCGCCTCCTTCTTGAAGGCTTCACGAATTTGGGTGACAGCTTTGGGGCTCAGGATACGGGTTAAAACAGAGCGGGTTTGAGTATGCAGGGGCGGGTCGGCCTCAAGGATCAGGCTCTTGGGACGGAACGGCGCTTCGAGATTGAAGTTGCTCAAGCCTACCCCGGCGCCTGAGATGAAGCTTGCATGATTCTGCAAAACCGCTTGCACATGTTCATGACGAGCCAGGGCCACCAGGCTTGGATAAGGGGTGAGTCTCACAACAGGCCCAGCCTCTCTCACGACCTCGTGCATCGGGTAGGGGTCGATCAAATGCTGCTCCGCGTAAGGATCAAAATCGAGCTGTGGAATCGTATCGAAAGCGAGGCGGGGCGATTCAAAGGGTGCGTTCACGGAGAGCTCCTTGAGGCAGAGTGGGACACAGGGAAAGATCCCTCTAGATTAGGCACATATAGTTGACATGTCAACCAATCATGGCCTATGATCAAAAATCCAAAGTGGAGTGTAACGATGAACAAACGAGAATTCCTTAAAACTAGTGGACCTTTGCCTTTGCTGGCGCTGTCTGGCCTGGCCATGGGTGTGAATGGCCCGGCACACGCCCAGGCCTTCCCCAGCAAAACGCTTCGTTTCGTTGTGCCTTACCCGGCGGGCGGCGCCACCGACGCCACGGCGCGACTGATTGGAGAAAGGCTCTCGAAGGTGCTCGGGCAAAATGTCATTATTGATAACAAGGTGGGTGCCTCAGGGGCCATCGGATGCGCAGAGGTCGCGCGCGCTCCCGCCGATGGCCACACGCTTCTCTACAGCCTAAACGATCCGCTCATCAATAACACCGTGCTGGTTAAGAATCTGCCTTACGACCCGCAAAAGGACTTTCGTTTTGTGGCTCAAATCCTGCGCAGTCCCGCGCTGTTCTCGGTCAATGCCTCCGTGGGCATCAAATCCTACGAGGAGTTTCTTAAGTGGTCACAAGCCAACAAAAAAGGTTTGACCTATGGCAGCTGGGGCATTGGCAGCTTAGGGCATCTCGCTGGTGAAACCCTAGCTCAGAACTTGAAAATTGAGGCTGTGCACGTGCCACAAAGGGGCGAGGCACCGGTCATTCAAGACCTTCTCGCCAATACCGTTGTCGGCGGCTTTACTTCAGCGGGCACGGCCAAGCCGCACGTACTTGCAGGCAAGATTGTGCCGCTGGCGATGATGGGCCGCACACGTTCCAGCGCCCTGCCCAATGTGCCCACCTTCAAGGAGCTGGGTGTCGCCGATCCCTTCTTTGATCGCAGCGTATGGATGTCCTTTCTGGTCCCCGCCAAAACACCCGACGCGATCGTACAACGACTAAGCACCGAGATTCAGGCTATCGCCAATAGTGCCGAGGTTTTAGGAGCCATTAAGGAGCGTGGCCTGGAGCCCATGATCAACGGCCCGGTGCAGGCCCTGGCTGATTACAACGAAGAGTTCCCCGTCATCACCAAGCGACTACGCGATCTTGGCATTGAGCCAAGTTAATGAACCAAGTTAATGAGCTAAGTTAATGACACAAAGTTAGCGAGAGTGAGCGGTCGGAACTTTATTGAACGGCATGCCCCGATCAGCTCGCATGTCGGGCGGCAGGCCCAACACCCGCTCGCCGATGATGTTGCGCAGAATTTCATCGGTCCCGCCTTCAATACGCACGCCAGGAGAGCGTAGCAACATCGCCTGGAAGCGCCCACCGGCTTCCGCCAAAGTGGAGTCGACCGCGACACCGGCCTGGCCTTGAAGGTCGAGTGCAAACATCGCGATCTCTTGAACCATTTGGCCGGCGACCAATTTGCCGATGGAGTTTTCCGGGCCCGGTATCTGGCCTTTAGAGAGGGCTGAAATGCTGCGATAGCTGGTGTACTTCAGCCCGCTGGCCCTAACCGCCCATTGCGCGAGCTTGGAGCGCACGGCGGGATTGTCGATGGCAGGACCTCGGTCGGTTTCAAATTGGGCGCAAAATTCGAGGAGCTCCGGGAAGCCTGTCGATACACTGCCCCCAATGGACATGCGCTCATTCATTAGCGTGGTCAATGAAACGCGCCAACCATTGCCGACCGCGCCCAAACGTTGATGATCTGGCACTCTCAAATTGGTGAAGTACACCTCATTAAACTGAGATTGACCACTGGCTTGTTTGATCGGCCGCACCTCAATGCCAGGGCTTTTCATGTCGACGAAGAACATCGTCAAGCCATCGTGCTTAGCAACGCCCGGATCGGTGCGGGTGAGTAAGATACCGAAGTCGGAATATTGCGCTCCACTGGTCCAGATCTTCTGGCCATTGATGACCCACTGATCGCCATCGCGTTCGGCGCGTGTCCGCAATCCGGCCAGATCTGAGCCCGCGACCGGCTCGGAAAACAACTGACACCAAACCTCCTCACCCGAGGCCAAGGGAGGGAGGTAGCGCAATTTATGCTGGTCGATGGCGAAGCTCATCAGGGTAGGCGCGCACATGCCTTGACCAATGCCAAAGGCCGCGCACAACTTCGCGTACACCCCTTCCTCCTGCTGAAAAATGACGCGCTGAATCGGCGTTGCGCCCCGTCCTCCATATTCCTTGGGCCAATGCAGGCAGGCCCAACCGGCTTGCTTTTTCTTCAACTGCCAGGCCTTGCCTGCGGCCAGCTGCTCATGGCCAGGCAAGGCCTGTTGCCCCAGGCCAGTAGACTTCAAAAGCTCATACAATTGCTTCGGCGCATTGGCCAGAATCCAAGCGCGAACTTCCGCGCGGAATTCGGCTTCTTGGGTTGTATCGTTGAAATTCATGTTATGTGGCCTCAAGGGTGTTTTGGGCAGTGCTTGTTTGGGTCGCTGTGGTTGGCCTCAAGCGCTCGATGAGTCGATCTTCCCAGCTTGAAAGTGACCCGAGGGTAAGTGCCAAGAGATTGGCACGGCGATAGTACAAGTGACAGTCAAACTCCCAGGTGAACCCCATGCCCCCATGCACCTGAATATTGTTACGCGAGCAGTGCTGAAAAGCCTGTGTAGCACTGACTCTTGCCGTGGCGGCAGCAATGGGTAGTTCAAGCGAAGCGGTGGAAAGCGCCCAAGCCGCGTAATAGCAGTTGGAGCGGGCTAGCGTGGCGGATACATACATATCGGCGAGCAGGTGTTTGATGGCTTGCATGGAACCGATCGGTCGACCAAAAGCAAAGCGTTCCAGCGCGTAATCACGGCCCATCTCCAAGGCACGGTCGGCACCGCCCAACTGCTCAAAGGCGATCAATACAGCGGCGCGATCATAGACACGATCAAGGATGGATGCGCCGTAGCCTGCCGGGCCAAGTCTTTCGGCAGGAGCATCCTTGAACTCCAGGTTGGCGTGACTGCGCGTCGGGTCAATGGTGTTGATCGGCCTCCTGGTTACGCCACGGCCGTTCAAATCGATCAGGAACAGGGAGATCGACGCACCAAGCT
>JANLRI010000400.1:0-3118 GCA_031361565.1 Betaproteobacteria bacterium
TGGCGGTTTATGTCGACGCCGTAGAGTGGGTGGAGCTACCCAACACCGCCGGCATGGCACTTTTCGCAAATGGCGGCCGATTTACGTCGAAGCCTTATATTGCCTCAGGCGCCTACATAAAACGCATGAGCAATTATTGCAGCGGCTGTCGTTATGATCCGCAACTCAGGTTAGGACCAAACGCCTGCCCAATGACGACACTTTACTGGGCCTTCCTGGACCAACATCAAGACGAAATGAACAAGAACCCCAGAGCGGTGCTGATGATGAAGAACCTCCAACGTCTCGAGCACAAAGAGATTCTGGAAGTACGCCATCAGGCAGGAGAATGTCTCAACAACTTGGACCGCCTTTAGAAGCGACAAGTCCCTTCTTGACTCCACCTCAAAAGAAAGATCAATGAGCTTTACGACAATCGGCCCCAAGTTTAAGGCACTCGTCATCGGAGGTTCCGGCAGTATCGGCAGCGCCTTCGTTCACGCTCTGAGAATTGCCCCGCAATGCGAATGGGTTGAAACTATTGCCAGATCACAAAATGCCGGGTTCGATTTATGCCATGAAGCCAGTATTATTGAGCAAGCCAATCGTTGCTCATCGTTGGGGCCTTTTAAGCTCATTGTGGACGCCACCGGCGCATTGACGATTGACGGAGAAGGTCCCGAAAAAAATATCAAGGCGTTGAGCAGCGAAAGACTGATCAAGGCATTCCAGATTAATGCCATCGGTCCCGCCTTAGTCATCAAGCATTTTGCGCCTTTGCTCACTGATATCACGCCCATTTACGCGAAACTCTCAGCCCGCGTTGGGAGTATTTCGGATAATCGCAAAGGCGGATGGTACGGCTACCGAGCCTCCAAGGCGGCTCTTAATATGTTTCTACAAACTGCCGCCATCGAGCTTCAAAGAAAGCGCCCCAATTTGATTGTTGCGGCATTGCAGCCAGGGACGGTCGATTCCGAACTTTCAAAATCGTTCACCGCGAATATGATGACACTAAGCCCGGAACAATCGGTCGCCGGTATGCTGCGCACGCTTCAAGCGCTAAAACCTAAAATCGGCGCCCACTTTGTGGACTATCAAGGCCAACCCATTACTTGGTAGCGGATTAAAAACACCCTTAGGCGAGCTGACCGGAAGACAAATAATTGACCTCGCCTGCTCGCGTAACAGGCGAGGACGTCAGCAAAAATTAAGATTCGGCAATGGTCACAGAGCGAATCACCGAATCGGTATCTGGAAGAATACTAGCGAGCCGAGCACAACTGTGAGTTCAGCGTGGGCAACGATAAAACATACGGTTCAAAGGCATGAGTCTGCAAATACCGGCTGACCTATTTATGTCTGACCGTTGAAGTCATGTTTTCGCCCACTGAAAACTGTCGTCCGCCGCGTTACTTCCAGGGATTGATCAGGCTTAAACCTGTGGTTTCGAAATCTTTGGTGTTGCGGGTCGCAAGCATGCAGGACTGCGTCATGGCGATCGCAGCAATTTGACCATCAGGCACTGACATAGGCTGACCGTCTCGACGCGCTTTGGCCAACATATCCCCATAGACCAAGGCAGCGATCACGTCGTACACGTGAATCCTGTTCGCAAACCTGACACGCCACTCGGACAGTTGGCTTTGCAATTTGGACTTGCGCGCGCCACTCTCAAGCTTTGCCACTCCGTAGGCCAACTCGCCAATGGCAATCGAGGCTAGGCAGCACTCTTCTTCGTTCAGGAGAAACCAGCGCTCGACACTGACCTCGGGCTCAGCCTTCATCAGCTCGGAAACGACATTGGTGTCGAGAAGGATCACAGATTGATGCCGTCGTGAGTTATCCTGTTTTCTGCAATGAGTGCGTCAAGATCAACGTCATCCACGGCAAGCGACTTAAGTCGCTTGAGAAAGGCCGCAGCGCTTTGCTGTGGATAGCGGGCGGCATATTGAACGAGCGCATCTTCAACAATCGCGTGAATCGGTCTTTGCTCGCGCTTGGAAAGCTGATGAGCAAGATCACGTGCGCGAGCGCTTCGAACGGAGAGTTGGGGAGAGGTCATGATGGCATGATAGCAAATTGATGGCATGATGGCAACATCAAGGTCTTTTGCGGGCGTCCCACACCGCGTGCCTCAGGATTCTCAGCCGGAAAAGTAGGCCAATGAACTGTCACCCGCCGTCCGGACCCGTGCGCCCATCCGGCGCTGTCACGAAGCTCTTGCGAGGGCATCGTCAACAACCAGTCCTTGAGATGAAGGCCCGGAAGGAAGGTTCGCGTCAACACCTGTTTCGAGCAGTGAGTCATCACCGGTTCGGCGTACACCACGCAGGGATGGCTGGCCTGTGCCGCAAACCATTGCATGGCTGAGGCCTCTTGCAGGTAGTCCACTTCGCTCTGGAGTTGTGCCTCTATTTCGTCCATCAGCCGATCCACGATGCGGGCATTAGTAAGGTGGGGCGAGCCACGACCGAGCGTCGAAAGCACCCAGCGCAACAAACGCATGTCGGCGCCAATCGTGACGTCGATCCCGGGGGTATTGCACTTTGACGGCCACCTCACCCCTGGTGACTAGCGTCGCCCGGTGCACTTGCGCCAGGCTCGCCGCTACAAAAGCAGTAGGTGTTGACGCTCATCGAATATTGACCCCCGGATGTTTCACTGCCTGTGCTGGTTTTACAGCACAGGTAAACAGAGGTGATCACGATGGACGTGATTGGTAAAGTTACACGGATGAGTTTTAGGGAAAAGCGCTCAAACAGTGAGATTGCGAAGCTGACGGGTTTGGCACGCAATACGGTGAAGAAATGGCTGAAGTCACTGCGGGAGGGAACCTTGTTCAGTGGCGCGGCATGTCAGATTAGTCGATCCTCGCGCCAGACGCTTTCACGATCGTGCCCCACTTGTCGCGGTCGGTCTTGATCACTCGGGCGAACTCCTCCGATGTGCTGGTCCACAGTTCAAAGCCGGAGGCGGAGGCTCGTTGCCGGATCTCGGGCGAGCGAATCGCGGAGATGAGGCTTTCATTCAATTTGTTCAAGGTGGCCTTGGGCAGGCCGGCCGGGGCCACTATGCCGAACCACAGATCGCTACCGGCTTCGCTAAAACCTTTGACACCGGATTCGGCCATGGTGGG
>JANLRI010000403.1:0-10036 GCA_031361565.1 Betaproteobacteria bacterium
GACCATTACTTTGACTCCTCGAAAACTACCAGCAAGGCACCGTTCGCGACCTGCTCACCTTCTGACACTTTGAGTCCTTTGACCGTACCTGCCGCTGGTGCCGTGATGCGGTGCTCCATCTTCATCGCTTCTAAAATCAACAGTAGCTGCCCGGGCTCCACCATCGCACCTTCGGCCACCGAAATGGACAGCACCTTGCCCGGCATTGGAGCTAACATGCCCCCACGGAATCCCGCGCGCTCCGGCATGGGGTAGCGCGGCAATTCGCGCAACTCCAGATCGCCCCCGGGGCCGTGGATGAGATGCCTTTCAGTCATCGAAGTGACCGCCACCGTGTTGCGCAAGCTATCGACTTCGAGATCAATATTGCGATCACTGATGCCGTGTACTTTGGCTAGATGAGACCTACCGTTGACCTCCATCGCAAATCCACCGTCTCGAGTATTGCGATAGCTCACCGCCAAAGTTTCTGAGCCGACCTGGTAGCGGATTAGTTCAGCGGGCATATGGGAGTTACGAAAACCGCCAAGAATGGTCTTTTGCACACGAGCGCCCGCCAGGCGCTGCGCCCGCGAGAACAGGGCGGTCGCCATCGCGGCCATATCCAACTCGCTCTCTGCCTGCGCTCGAGTGGCAGCGGGCGAGACGCGCTCGATGAAGTCGGTGGTGGTATCGCCCGCCAGGAACTCTTTTGACCGCAGGCAAGCCACCAAAAAATCTCGATTATGAGTAATGCCCTGAATACGAGTCATCTCCAGCGCGCGTGCCAGACGTGCCGCCGCCTCGCGTCGAGTCGGGCCGTGGGCAATCACCTTGGCAATCATCGGATCAAATTCCACACCAATGATGCTGCCCGACTCAACCCCAGAGTCGTAACGCAGGCCGACACCTTGGCTCGGCACCCACACATCGACAGTGCCAGGCGCTGGCAGGAAGTTGTTGGAAGGATCCTCCGCGCACAAACGTGCCTCGATCGCATAGCCATTTATGCCCAGATCGGCCTGTGTAAAGGTCAAGGCCTCGCCTTCGGCCACCAGTATTTGCTCACGCACCAGATCCAGCCCGGTAATGGCTTCGGTGACCGGATGCTCTACTTGCAAACGGGTGTTCACCTCAAGAAAGAAGAACTCCCGACCGCTCACCAAAAATTCAGCCGTACCCGCCGAGTAGTAGCCAATCGCTCGGGCGGCCGTCAAAGCCGCCTGCCCCATGCGCTCGCGTAAACTCGCATCGACCGCAGGCGAAGGAGCTTCCTCGATGATCTTTTGATGCCGTCTTTGGATCGAGCATTCGCGCTCAAACAAATGCACCAGATTGCCATGTTGATCACCCAGCAATTGAATTTCTACGTGACGGGACTTGCTGAGCCAACGTTCCAAAAACACCGTACCGTCTTTAAACGAACTGGTGGCTTCGCGGCGTGCGCTGCCAATTGCATCCAGCAATCCTGCCGGTTCCTCAACCACCCGCATGCCGCGCCCACCGCCACCTGCGGCGGCTTTAATGAGCACGGGATACCCAATTTTTGCAGCGGCCGCAATCGCTTGAGCATCCGCGTCGGGACCGGTGTGAATCTCATGGGCATCTAGCGTGGGCACCTTGATGGTTTGCATCAGGCGCTTGGCCGCGAGTTTATCGCCAATGCCGCGAATGGCGGCGGGGGACGGCCCGACCCAAGTGATGCCGGCATCAATGACGGCCTGCGCAAAATTAGCGTTCTCTGAAAGAAAGCCATAGCCGGGATGCACCGCATCGGCGCCACTGAGTTGGCAGGCCGCGATCACTTTGTCAATATCGAGATAAGTTTCAGCTGAGGTGCGGCCCTTCAAGGCCATGGCACAATCGGCATCGCTGACAAAGGGCGCATCGGCATCGCTGTCTGCATAAATTGCCACCGTGCTGATACCCATGCTGTGCGCGGTGCGCATGATGCGGCGTGCGATCTCGCCACGATTGGCCACCAAGAGACGGCGAATTGGGCGACCGCCTGGCGACGCTACGCTGGCCGTGGAAGCTCCTGCAACCCCCATATTATTTACATTCGCCATGTGCCGAACTCCTTGGTGCCCTTAACGGCCTTGTTATGACAAGCCGAAAGTGCAATCGCCAGCACCGTCCGGGTATCGCGCGGATCGATCATGCCATCATCCGACACGCGCGAGGTGGCGAAGAGACCTTTCGACCTTTCTTCTGCCCAATATTCAACCGCCTCGACGCGCTTGTCATTGGCGGCTTCGTCGAACACCTCGCCACGTCGCTCGGTTGCCGAGCGCTGCACGATAGTCATCACACCGGCCATCTGCTTCGGTCCCATCACCGCAATTTTGGCGGTGGGCCAGATAAAATTAAAGCGGGTACCGAAAGCGCGACCACTCATCCCGTAGTTGCCGGCACCGTACGATGCTCCGCAAATCACTGTGAGGTGTGGCACGGTTGAATTGGACACAGCATTGATCATTTTCGAGCCGTTCTTGGTGATGCCGTTTTGCTCGAAATCGGTCCCAACAATAAAGCCGGTGATGTTATGCAGAAAGAGCAGGGGCACATCAATCTGATTGCACAACTGAATAAACTGAGCTGCCTTCTCAGAAGACTCTGAGAACAAAGCACCGTTGTTGCCCAGAATGCCAATGGGGTAACCATGAATCGAAGCCCAGCCGACCACGAGTGTTGGTCCATATAAGGGCTTAAACTCCTCGAAGCGCGAACCGTCCACAATACGGCTGATGACTTCTCGCATATCAAAGGGCGTACGCAAATCGGGCGACACGATGCCGAGTAAATCCTCGGGGTTATGTACGGGTTCGTCGGCAGGCAAGGACGGCGCCGGGCCTTCTTTACGCCAGTTTAAATGCCGCACCACTTCGCGACACATGCGAATGCCATCCATTTCGTCTTCGGCAAGATAATCGCCGAGACCCGAGATGGCGCAGTGCATTTGCGCACCACCCAAACTTTCCTCGTCCGCATCCTCGCCGGTTGCCATTTTGACGAGTGGCGGCCCTCCAAGAAATACTTTGGATTGGCCGCGGATGAAAATGTTGTAGTCACTCATGCCAGGCTGATAAGCACCCCCAGCCGTCGAGGCGCCAAACACCAAGGAAATCGTTGGAATACGCATCTTGGAGAGTTCGGTAATTTCGTAGAACAGACGCCCAGACTCCGCGAAATGGCCGACTTCGCGGCGTATTGCGGCTTCCGGGTCGCGATCACCGGAGTCGCCGCGCAAATCTGCCCCTGCGGATTCAACAAATTGCACGTAGGGCATGCGATTGGTGCGGGCAATCTCTAGTCCGCGCATCAGTTTCTTCGCGTTGAAGGCATTAAACGCGCCCGCACGAACCGAGGGATCATGACCAAGAATGACACACTCTACGCCTTCAATCACACCAATGCCCACTACAAAACCTGAACCCACATTGAAGTTCGAGCGCCAAGCGGCTAAGGGGCTGATTTCAAGGAAGGGTGAATCACGATCAAGTACTAAAGAAATGCGCTCCCGAAGTGGCATTTTGCCGCGCTTTCGTAAGCGCGTCAGTGTTTCCTCACCGCCTCCGGCGGCCGCCTCCGCATACAAGGCATCGAGTGATTTCAGGGTCTCGACCATATGGTCGCGATTGACGTTGAACTGCTCGGATCGAAGATCGAGTTGCGATTCTAAAACCGGCATGGCGCTCCCAGGTGAATCTTAAAAACCAGTGAAAATTAAAGACAGGCGAGAATTAAAGATCGAACGCTTTTTTAAATGCAGGGCGTTCTGTGATGTGCGTCCAGTAGCGCAGAATATTGGGGGTGAACGCCTCTTCAATGCCTAAGGATTTCGCCAATACGAGCACATAAACGATGCAAATATCGGCAATGGTGAAACGATTGGCGCACAGGTATTGGCGGCCCACCAAAGCATCCTCGACACAGCGCAGACGCGCGAGAAACCATTTTCGATAGTCACTCGCTACCTGCGGATTACGGCGCTCTTCGGGCTCTAAGCGCGTGTAACGCAACACCAGGGTTTGCGGGAAGGTTAAGGTCGCGTCGCTGCGATGTAACCAGTTGAGGTAAGCGGCGTAATCGGGCTCATCAACGCGCACCGCCAGATCGGTGGGGCCGTAGCGATCTACCAAATACTGACAAATACCCGCCGACTCGGTCATGTGAACAGCGCCATCGATCAGACAGGGAATCGTCCCCAAAGGATTGATCTTGAGATATTCACGGGTGGTGATGCGCGGCGGGAAGGGCATTACAATCAGCTCATGCTCCAGGCCCATTTCGAGGAGAGTCCAGAGCGGCCGCATGGAGCGCGCGCGGGTACAGTGATAAAGTTTTATGGTCATAAGACTACTGGCGTAAAAGCGCGTCGTTTTCACGCCATGGTGAAAGTTGACCTTCGTAGACTTGCGCGCCCTTGCGGAAATGAGAGGCCTCTTCCAAGGTTTCGACAAACGGCATATCGATCGGGTAGAAGTCTTTCTTGTCGTGTGGCCGCGGGCCAGATTTGGACACATGGCCCCAGAGTGAGTGTCCCACTACTTCTTCAGCAATGGCTACCGCCTCAATCAGCCTATCGAGCTTGAATCCGGTTTCGATACCCATTTCATGACACATATCCACGAGGTCTTCAGTCGGTACATGGCCTGCCGCACGTCCGTTGCCGCAGTAAGGGCAACCGCCCATTCCGCCCAGGCAAGTATCAAACTCGTTAGCGCCGAGCTGCAGGGCCTCGTAGTAACTGGCGATGGTTGCGCCCCGCTGGTTATGCAAGTGCATGTGAAAGCTCGTGATATCAGGCCAGCGCTCGCGGATGGCAATCATGGTTTCGCGCACTAAATGTGGCATGTTCCAACCCATAGCCTCGTAGAAGCCCACCCGGTTGACCTTAATACCCACCGCATGCCACTTGTCGATCATCAATGCGAGCAGATCCATGCGCTGCTTGAGGCTGAACTTTCCCTCAAAGTTTGAGCCGAAAGGATTGCCGATGCCCACCCAAGCGGTTTGCGTGCCCGCCGCATGGGCTGCAGCGATGGTGGCGTCGAGCCCTGCAATCTGCTGAGCCTGTGTGCGGTTGTAATTGCGGCGCGCGAAAGAGTCGCATAGCTCAACGCTACCTCCCGGGCCACGATCTTTGCGACGCACATCAAGTTTGGGGTAATAGGCGTCGGCGCGCTCATAGCCCTTCTTGTTAAAAACCGCCGCCGTGTAGATCACGCCCGACTTAGGTACAAATCGCTCGGCGATTTCCTCAATGCAGGCCATTTGAGGCGTCCATTTTGGGCTGGCGAAGGAGCCGATGGAGATGAGTTTGGCACCGGTCTCCCCAAGTGCGTCAAGTAATCGTAGCTTGGCATCTACAGAGATCGAGGCACTCTCGATCTGCAAGCCTTCGCGCATGGTGTCGTCATTGATCGTGACGGATTTGGGCAAGGTGCTCATGGAAGACGTCCTGTGAGAATAGGGTTATGGCTGGGAGACGCGAGGCCAGACCAGAGATCACCCCATTGTTACAGAAAATCAACCATCAAGGGTTGCGCCGTTTTAAAGCGTATAACAACGACCCCAATCGAACCTGGTCCGTGAAGTCACCCCCCATGCCCAGCGTGCTCGTGAAGCTCTAAGCTGGAATCACCCACCAGGACTATCGATCATCACATAACCCATTAAATCGCCGACATCACGCTTCAAGTCGTCCATCAGATCGTACAAAAGGTAGCGAAGCGCGACGATCCCCACCAGCGCATCATGCTCATCGAGTACGAGGAGATGACGGATATGGTGCTTACGCATTAAACCGGCGGCCTCGTCGACGCTGGTTTTCAGACGAATCGATAGTGCCGGGCTGGTCATAATGTCTCGAACCGTGGTGCGCACCGGGTCGCGTTGATCGGCGACGATCTTCTTCATGAGATCGCGCTCTGTGACGATACCAATGACCTTCGCGCCCTCGAGCACGGCGGCCGCGCCCACTCCTCGCTCAGTCATGGCGTTCGCTGCCCGAGTCGCGCTCTCCGTCGGACTAACGGTGAGAGGGGGTTTGTTTCCAAGCCGAATGAGTCCCATGCTGGTTCTCCCTTGGTTGACTTTGAAGATTCAATATACGCCTGGAACTACTTTTCGGGAAGACCCATACCCCAACTTTGGCAAAAGAAGGCAATGCTAAACGGGGAAAGCCTTGTTCGGCGAGGCATGGTGACTGAGCACCCTCCACTCCTCGCCTGTCTTCACCCAAGTTTGGGTAAATCGGGTCTGCAACGGTGGGGCATCACTGATCAGAAAAGTAGCTATGGCCGCAATCGCTAGAACATTCTCAGTCGCGAAGCTGGCCGTTACTTCTGTAAATTGAACGGCCCTGCTTCGACGCGGAATCAAACCGCTGAAGTAATGCATGGCACCCTCGCTGCCCAGAAACAATTCAACTTTTGAACCGTAAAGCATGCTGTTGTCTTGATACAGTAGCGCCATCGCGGCCGGGCTATTTTCCGCGAAAGCCGAGGCCCATATCGCCAAAAGCTGCTTGGCTTGCTCTGTGGCCGAAGGACTCATTATTGAACCACCTATGGATTTATCAACGTGTATTGAGTCTGCGCAAAAAAACCGCTGCAATCAGCAGCGGCTTTCTTCACATCGTTGTCAGTTCTACCGAACTACTTTGTGTATTCCGAAACCACTTTCCAACGTGCATCTTGCAATTGTGACAAGCGCGAAGCATCACTACCCAGGCGCTTGGTGGGTGAGTACGAAGCAGGCGCACTGCCGAACATATCAGGAGGAATGACCATGGTATCCATCGCCTTGATAAAACTCTCTGTGGTCAAGTTGGTCCCTGCCTTGAGCGCTGCTTTAGCAAAAATGTCGACGATGCTATAGCCGTACACTGAGAACACGGTTGGATCATCGGTGAACTTAGTCTTGTACTTGGTTGCCCAAAAACGAATCGGTTGAGAAGCGTCGTCCAAGTAGGGATTGGCCACCGTCATAGTGGCATAGAGGCCGTCCATCGCTTTGCCGCCGAGTTTATGAATCAGATCGGTATAGCAGGCGCTTGAACCCATAAAAGTGGGTGTGAAGCCGGTTTTGCGAGCCTCACCAATCGTGCCGATAGTTTCACGGATAATCGTACCCAATACGACAAAGTCGCACCCCGAAGATTTCAGCTTGGCAACCTGCGACGAAAAGTCCGTAGCACCGCGCTTGAACGAAGTTTTCTCTGTCATGGTCATCCCCATGCTCTTCAAGCCCTCGTCGGCACCGCGGATGACCTCCAAACCGAAGTCATCGTCCTGGTAAATAGCGCAAACTTTCTTCGCGCCCTTTTCCTTCACCAGCGCAGGCAAGGCTGTCCGCATTTGGTCATAATAGGTCGCCGCAAAAGAATACTTGAGTTTGTGGAAGGGCTCGTACATTTCGCGAGCCGCCGTCACAGGCAAAAAGTTGATCACGTTCTTCTCGAACTGCACCGGCATCGCGGCCAGGTTCTGAGCGGTACCAATATGACCCACCATCGCGAAAATCTTGTCCTGGTTAACAAGCTTTTGCGCCGCCAATACCGCTTTCTTTGGGTCATAGGCGGAGTCTTCAACGATCAATTTTAGTTTGCGGCCGTTGAGACCACCTTGCTCATTAATCTCGTCAATGCGCAGCATCATACCCATACGTACTTGCTTGCCGAAGCCTGCAATCGGGCCGGACAAGTCTTGTATTGAGCCCAGCACCAGCTCGCCTTTATTGACGCCCTGGGTTTGCGCAGCGGTCAGGCCACAAGCGGCAAGCATGGCGCCTGCAACGAGTGCCTTCTTGGGGGTTAAACGTTTCATCGTAGAGTCTCCTTCAGGAAAATTAAGTTTCATGTGCCAAATGATTAGGCACGGTACATCGCCTCGATCTGGGTCGAGTACTTTTGTTGAATGAGTTTGCGTTTGAGCTTCATGGTTGGGGTGAGCTCTTCGTCTTCAGCGGTGAGTTGATTTTCCAACAAGAAGAACTTCTTCACCTGCTCCACGCGAGCAAATTTTTTGTTGATCTTGTCGATCTCGCCTTGAATGAGTTCTTGCACCTGCGGCGCTTTGCACAAACTCGCGTAGTTGGAGAAAGGGATATCGCCGTCTTGGGCGAACTTCTCGACGTTCTCTTGATCGATCAAAATAATGACGGTGAGATAGGGCCGCTTGTCGCCAATCACCACGGCATCGGTAATGTAAGGCGAGAACTTCAGCTCGTTCTCAAATTCACTGGGTGTGACGTTCTTGCCACCAGCCGTGATGATGATGTCCTTCATACGGTCGGTAATGCGGAAGTACCCTTCCTCATCGACCGACCCGACGTCACCAGTATGTAACCAGCCGTCCTTGTCAATAGTCTCGGCAGTTTTTTCTGGCTGATTCAAATAGCCCGCGAAGACGCTTTTGCCTCGCACCAAAATTTCGTTGGTCTCTTTGTCGATACGCACTTCGCAAAACTTCGCGGCGGTGCCGATACTGCCCGGCTTGATTTTCGTCGGCGGCATGCCGGTCGCAGCGCCGGTGGTTTCGGTCATGCCCCAGACTTCGAGCATGGGTACGCCAATGGACAAATACCATTTCACTAATTCAGGCGAAATCGGTGCCGCGCCGGTCACCGCGAAACGTGCATTATTCAGGCCGATGAGTTTGCGTACGTTATCAATCGCCAGCACTCGAGCAATGCGGTATTTGAGCCTATTAATGAACGGCACGGTTTTGCCTTGCATGACCAGATCGGCAACCTCGGCACCCGCTTTGATACTCCAGGCATAAGCGAGCTGTTGGAGCTTGCCAGCTTCCTTGACGGCAATGGTGACGGACGAATAGAACTTCTCCCACACACGCGGGACCGCTGTAAAGACCGTGGGGGAAATCTCTCGCACGTTATCAGGCACGGTATCCGGGTTCTCCACGAAATTTAGCTTCGAGCCGGTGTACATCGCAAAGTATTGCCCGCCCATGCGCTCTGCAATATGGCAAAGCGGCAGGAAGCACATGCGCTCATCGGTCTCATCCTGGCTGGTTAACGTGTTGTAGCCGCGAACGGTGTACACCAAGCCTTCATGGATGTGCATCGCACCCTTCGGCTTTCCCGTAGTGCCCGAGGTATAGACCAGAATGGCCAGATCCGAGGGTTTGACGGCTTTGACGCGCGCGTCCATCTCGCCCGGACGCTGCTGAGCATAGGCGCGACCCAACTCGCGCAACTGGTCCAGGCCGATGACATCGGGGTCGGAGAAATCGCGCAGTCCTTCCATATCGAGGACGATGATCTTGCGCAGCTTGGGCAATTGGGTACGCGCCTCCAAAGCCTTATCGAGCTGCTCATCGTCCTCAACAAATAAGTAAACCGTGCCGGAATCCTGGGAGAGGTATTGCACCTGGACGGCCGCGTCGGTCGGATAAATACCATTCGATACGCCACCACAGCTCAAAATTGCAAGATCGACAAAGACCCAATCAACTGTGGTGTTGGCCAACACCGAAGCACACTCACCGGGCGCAAAACCTAAACTCATCAGGCCGTTGGCGATCTCGCGCACCTGCTGGCCGGTTTGGTTCCAGGTCCAGCTGCGCCAAATCCCTAATTCTTTTTGTCGCAACCAAACGCGATCACCGCGCTTCGCCACAGCGTTCCAGAACATGGACGGCATCGTGTCGCCATCTAACACCGACTCGAGTTTAGGTTGAATATGTGAAAGGTCCCACAAGTTAGCCATACCGTACTCCTAGCGCCAAGTCTTTTTCTTTTTCCAACGCCGCTCGCCGCGAAGGCCTTCTTCCTTCATGCCCAGATAGAACTCCTTGATGTCGTCCTTTTCACGCAGGCGCTCGCAGGTATCTTCCATCACAATGCGGCCGTTTTCGAGCACATAACCGTAGTCCGAGGCGTTGAGGGCCATATTAGCGTTTTGCTCGACCAGCAATATAGTCGTACCGCGTTCGCGATTGATACGCACCACAATCTCGAAAATTTCTTTGGTCAGCTTGGGGCTTAGACCAAGGCTAGGCTCGTCTAACAGGATGAGCTTCGGCGACGC
>JANLRI010000064.1:0-1939 GCA_031361565.1 Betaproteobacteria bacterium
GGTAGCGCAGCCGAGAACGACAACAGCCGTCGCTGTTTAGGCGACGGCTGTTTGATTCGCTGAGCCCTCTGTCGGAATCGAACCGACGACCTTCTCCTTACCATGGAGATGCGCTACCGACTGTGCCAAGAGGGCGAACCGGAGGGAAACCTTAGCAGCGCTAGTCCGCCCCGAGGTTCATATTTTGGCGTTACCTCTGACCAGCCTTCCAACGAGCGTTGTGGAACTACGGCTTGAATCTCGTTGTGTCCCATTGCCGCGGCGGAAGTGCACGTGCGTGTGTAGATGTGCGGATGCATAACCGTACGCGACCGTGCACAACCGCTACGAAAGCCACATGGCCCGCCCCGTGGATAATGCGACCACCACGCCAGCGTCTATCTGGCCCCGGACCGATGCGGAACAGCGCTGTTGTGGACCCAACACGTGAATCTCTTGGATCCCTGCTGCCGCGGCGGAAGTGCACGTGCGTGTGTAGATATGCGGATGCATAACCGTACGCGAGCGTGCACAACCGCCACGAAAGCCACATGGCCGACGAGCAAAGCTTTTAGAAGCGGAGAGCACCCGGGCTGGCCTCGTACGATCTAGAGCGACATGAGCGCAATTGATATTCGACGGATCACCTTGGCCGATTCCGAGGCTATGCGGACCATTTATAACGCCGAGGTGGATGATTCCACGGTCACGATGGATCTCGTCCCCCGGAGTCAGGCGGCCCAGGACCAGTGGATGCAGCGGCATTTGGGCGTGCACGGTGCGGTGGTTGCTACGGATTTTGACCTGTCGACGAATCGGGAGCGCATCGTTGGCTTCGCGTCGATTTCGCCGTGGAGGGAGAAGCCTGGGTACTCGACCACAGTTGAGAATTCGGTTTACGTCCACCGGGATCACCAGAACCGCGGTATCGGGCGGATTCTGCTCGACGGGATCTTGCACCTTGCCGGCGAATCGGGTTTTCATTGCTGCATGGCGCGGATTGTGGCTGGTCATGAGGCCTCGATTCGCCTTCATGCTTCGAGGGGTTATGAGCTGGTGGGCGTGGAGCGTGAGGTGGCCCGCAAGTTCAACCGGTGGATCGACATCACCGTCATGCAAAAAATCCTCGCCTGAGCTGGGCTCCACCGGTGTTGCCAAAGGCAAAGGCACGGCCGTTTGGGTGCCGGGAATAGTGGGCGGAGAAACTTGGTGGGCGAAAAACTGAGGGGGCAAACAGCCGTGCCTTTGCCTTATTGGCCAACCCGCAGATGCGCTAGAAAAGCAAAAACCCGCCCCTAGGGGCGGGCATCTCGGTGGGCCGAGAAGGATTTGAACCTTCGAAGCTCTCGCAAAAGATTTACAGTCTCTCCCCGTTGGCCGCTTGGGTACCGACCCGAGATGTTGCGGAGGAGACATTAGCCTGAGTTCATGCCCACTTTCGACGTAGTTTCAGAGATCGACGAACAAGAAGTCAAAAATGCGGTCGACCAGGCCCAACGTGAGGTCACGACCAGGTTTGATTTTAAGGACACGAACTCCACGATTGAGTTCGCTGGCGAGAAGATCACGCTGGCTTCGGTTACCGAGGATCGCCTAAAGGCCCTGCTCCAGGTGTTGGAGGAGAAGTTTGCCCGCCGCAATGTTTCCCTCAAAACGCTCGATTACGGCAAGGTTGAGGAGGCGACAAAGGGAACGGCCCGCCAAATCATCACCCTCAAGGCCGGTTTGTCCGCCGACAAGGCGAAGGAGATCAACCGGGCCATCAAGGAGTCGGGCCTCAAGGTGCAAAGCCAAACCCAGGGCGATTCAGTGCGGGTGACCGGGAAGAAGCGTGACGATCTGCAATTGGTCAAGGCCCACCTCCAAGAGAAGGATTTCGAGATCCCCCTCCAGTTCAACAACTTCCGGGACTAATCATGCGGAACCGCTTCACCAACTCCACTTCGCGCAGTCGCCGCGC
>JANLRI010000495.1:0-1652 GCA_031361565.1 Betaproteobacteria bacterium
AAATGGTTCGCGAAGCGCTACCCGAAGAGCTCAATGATAATGCAGCCTTGATGGAGCTTTATTAGGCCTTCTGCTCCAATTCAAATCTAGTCCACTCAGTAAACGACGAAGGAAACGCAAATATGGGCGCACAGTGGAAAGCGAAAGGCAAGGAACTCGCAGCCAATGCCAAAGGCAAGTTGTTTGGACGTCTGGCCAAAGACATTATGGTGGCCGCCCGGAGCGGGGCCGATCCAGCGTTAAATTCAAAACTGCGACTGGTGATGGAACAGGCACGCAAAGTTTCAATGCCCAAGGAAACCCTGGAGCGTGCCGTTAAAAAGGGCGCAGGCCTGACCGGCGAGGCGGTGCATTTCGAGCATGTAATTTACGAAGGATTCGCGCCGCATCAGGTCGCCGTGATGGTGGAGTGCCTGACCGACAACGTCAATCGCACTGCACCCGAAATGCGGATGCTATTTCGTAAAGGGCAACTGGGAACCTCTGGTTCCGTTTCTTGGGACTTTAACCACATTGGCATGATCGAAGCGCAACCGGTCGTGGCGGGATCGGACGCTGAAACCGCCGCCATCGAAGCCGGTGCGCAAGACTTCGGTGCGGGCGACGACGCGGGTACGACGCTCTTTATCACGGACCCCAGTGACCTGGATTTGGTCAGCCGTGCACTGCCCGCGCAAGGATTTACTGTTTTGTCCGCCAAGCTGGGCTACAAGTCCAAAAACCCCGTGAGTCCGGCCAGTTTGACGGAGCAGCAACTGGAAGAAGTGGAAGCTTTTCTCGCTGCGATCGACAGCAACGATGATGTACAAAATGTGTTTGTTGGTCTGACGGAATAGTCCTGCAGCGAGAGGAAAAAGGATGAAAGGATGAAACGAATGCTTTTGGTCGCCGCGGCCCTGCTGCTCAGTTTGCCTACCGTGTTCGCCCAAGGATTCCCAGCCCGTCCGATCACCATTGTTGTGCCCTTTGCCGCTGGCGGACCGACCGACGTGATCGCTCGAACTCTGGCCCAGCACACTCATGTCGTGAACGTGGGGCGGTGTACCTCCTGAGCTATGACCTGATCAAGGATTTCGAGCCGCTTTCTTTAATTGCAACGAACTCTTATTTAATCGTCGCGAAGAATGCCGTGCCCGCCAACGACCTCAAAGGTTTTATTGCCTGGCTGAAATCTAATCCAGACAAAGCGCTCGAGGGCACTGCAGGCGCAGGTAGTCCGCAACACGTGAGCGGGGATCAAGGCCGAATAAAGTTCCTAAGCTGAACACCCCCAAACTCTACGAAGCGGTGGCATAATGATCCGGTAGCAGCGGTGCATACCAAACTACCGCTGTCATTCGTACAAACGTTTGGAACGATACGAAGGCGCACGCCCCGTGACAGGCGGCAGCTTTCATACGGAGACCTACGCTGTGGCATCAGTTAGCATCAAAGAAGCGCATAAGTACTTTGGTCAGACCCATATCATCAAGGGCGTTTCGGTTGATATCGCCGACGGTGAATTCTGCGTCCTCGTCGGTCCTTCAGGTTGTGGCAAATCCACTTTGCTACGCATGATCGCCGGTCTGGAAGAAATTTCCGGCGGAGAGATTTTTATCGGCGGGAAAGTGGTCAACAACATGCCACCCAAAGAGCGCGACATCGCCATGGTG
>JANLRI010000516.1:0-5171 GCA_031361565.1 Betaproteobacteria bacterium
TGCCGCCAAAGTTTCCTGAAAAGCCAAGGACAGCCTGGCTGGGGTCGATGTATTTTCTGAGGGCCTGATTGGCCTGTTCCAAGGTCACAGCAGCGAAGGCCTCGTCTATCTTGGCAATGTCCTGGGTGCTGAGCCCCGTAAACATCAGCAAACCCCAGAGGCTCATGACGCCGCTGTCTTGAGCGCGGCTCAATTGGCGTGAACGCAAAATCGATTGCTTGGCATCCTGTAATTCCTTGTCAGTAAAACCGTCCTTAAGCGCCAGGGCTACTTCCTCACGCCAAGCGGCGACCACCTTATCCCGCACGGGTGAGGCAAAGCTCGCACTGGTCGTCCAAGTGCTGTTATTGTCGAAATTGGCCCAGGACACGTAAGCGCCTACCCCGTAACTCAAACCATCCTTTTCGCGAATGCGCTTCCATAAACGCGAGCTCCCGCCCTGGCCGAGCATGCTGCTCGCCACCGTCAGAGCAGGGTAGTCCGGGTGACGAACATTAATCGGCACCATGAGTGAGGCAGAGAAATTGGCGTTGGCCTGATCGGGCCCTTCAAACTGGAACACCTTGGCCGTATTGGGTTTAGGCGTTGTCGCGATACGCTGATAAGGCTGGCCGGATTTCCAATCTCCAAAATTCTTTTCAAGCGCTTGAATCATGGCCTGGGGCTCGAAGTCTCCAACAACGACTACTTCGCCATAGGTCGCTCCATAGTAATCGCGATGGAAGGCCACGATCTGCTCGCGCGTCACTCCCTTGACCTGAGCAGCGGCTTCATCGAAAGTCGGCGTGTAATAAGGATGGTCGACGGGATAAACCGCTTCGTTACGAGCCAGGGCATTCGAGAGCTTTTCGTCAGGGTCCTTTTTCTCGGTGTCAATTTGTTGCAGGCGAGCCTGGCGTAGACGCTCGATTTCTTTGGGATCAAAGGTCGGCTTACGAAGGACCTCGGCGGCCAGGGCCAGCGCCTCCAAGACAGTCCCTTTTTCGCTCTTCAAACTCAGAGAGGCCCCGCTTCCTGAGCCTCCAAATCCTGCTTGGGATTTTAAGGCCAGTAACTTGTCCCGTAGTTGTTCTTTACTGATATTGGTCGTCCCTGAATCGAGCAGGGCACCGGCAAAACTTGCCGCTGTACTTTGTCCTTTCAGGTTCTCTAAATTGCCACTGCGAAAATTAGCCGAGAGTAAGACTGTATTGCCACGAGTTGCTTTGGGCACAAGCGCGTAGCGTAAGCCATTCGGCAAGCGGCCTCGAATGGTTCGGGCATTAATGTTGTTGAGCGTATAGACGAATTCTTCAGCACTGGCGAGCGAGGCTTTGGGTTGGTACTCGCCCACGGCCGCTTTGAGCTCGTACTCGCCGGTGCTGGCCGCTCGCTTGGTAGGCTCAGCGGGGTAGTACAAGCCCACGGTGCGATTGTCGCGCACGAAGTAGGCCTTAGCCACCCGGTTTAAATCGTCGAGCTTGAGCTTTTCGGCCCGGTCGCGCTGAATAAAGATGAGCTTCCAATCGCCCATCGCCACAAATTCCGTCAGCCTCAGGCCGATGCTGTCGGGATTGTTAAACGAGTCCTTCCAGCTTTCCAGGTATTGACCTTTGGCCCGTTCGAAATCGGCCGCGCTAATCGGCTCTTTGTCGACACCTTCGATCAAGTCGATAACTTGATCACGAAGTTTGACGAGGTCTTCGTTTTTGAGGCCATCGGCGCCAAACATGCTACTTCCAGGGTCAAAGCTCCAGGCGGTGTAGCCACCCACCTCGGTGGCGACATTGGTTTCAACCAGGCGCTTATAGAGCCTGGCGCTCGGCCCGTTGGCAATCGCAGACGAGGCTAACGATAAGGCGACGGCGTCGGGATGGGCTGCGCGTGGGACACGGTACATGACCGACACAAAGGGTGAGCCGGTAGCCCGGCGCAGCACCACCTCACGTTCACCTTCTTGGAGTGGCTCGGTGGTGTAGGGCTGAGGGATGGCGCTACTGGGCGACTTGAGTTTGCCGAAAGTTTCGCTCACCAGGTTCAAGGTCTTCGTGAGATCGAACGCGCCCGAAATAATGAGTGTGGTGTTGTCGGGGCGGTAGTAGTTGCGGTAGAAGGCTTGTATGCTGCCAATCGGCACCGATTCAACGTCCGAGCGTGCGCCAATCACGGGCCTCCCGTAGGGATGAAAACCGTAGGCCGCCGCGTTCATGCGCTGACCCATCATACGACTCGGATCGTTCTCACCACGCTCCATCTCGTTACGCACCACGGTCATCTCGGAATCGAGATCGGCCTTCGCAATATTGGAGTTCACCAGAGCGTCGGACAGCCAATCCACGTACCAACGCATCGTGTCCTCGTTGGGACCAAAGCTGGCGAAATAGTTCGTGCGGTCAGTATTGGTGGTGCCGTTGGCCCGCAAGCCCCGGCGCGTGAACTCAGCCCAAGGGCTGGAGTGACGCGGAGTGCCCTTAAAAAGCAAATGCTCCAATAAATGTGCAACCCCGGTTTGACCGGTAATCTCATGGCGCGAGCCTACTCTTACCGTCATATTCACCACCGTCACGGCCTTTGAGTTTTCCGGGAAGACGAGAAGTTGCAAACCATTGGCGAGTCGGTACTCGGTGATGCCTTCGGAACTGGTGACAAGCTGCATGCCTTGCGGCAAGCGCACAGGGACTGCGGCCGTTGCCGGGGCAATGGTCGGGGTAGTGGACTTGGCTGAGGGTGTAGCGCCAGGAGTGGCCTGAGCCGTGGGTGTGGCCGGCGGCGGAGACGAGGTTTGCGCGAAAGCGAAGGGCACCAGAGTCAGCGCACTGCTTGCAAAAATGAAGCCGTACGCAAGTCCGCGACCTAACGAGTCAGAAGCTTTTTTGCTGAACTTCATCGCGAGGCCGGTGAAGCGACCGCTTGGCCGTTGTAGAGGACCAAGCAAGGGCAAGAGATTAGATGTGGGCGAAAAGCGCATCAAAAAGCCTATGAAAAGAGCCGCTACGGAAGGAGCTCATATGGTGAGAAAGGTATGGCCAAGGCCGTACTGTAAATTACTTGCCATGAGACCCTTAGAACTTCCCCTCACCCAAACCTTACAAAGCACGGCCAATAAGCATCGTCGCGCCCTGATCATGATGCTTCTCGCCACGGCGATGTGGAGTATTGCGGGGACGGTCACCCGTCGCCTGGAATCTGCGGCAGGGTTCGAAATCACCCTCATTCGAAGTTTTTTTGCGGCGCTCACCATCTTGTGCCTCTGGCCCTTCATTCATAAGGGACAAAGCCTACTGTCAGCGCTTCGCTCCGGCGCTGCGGTGTGGGTCGCGGGTGTTTGCTGGGCGGTGATGTTTTGCTGCTTCATGATCGGCTTGTCACTGACCACCGTTGCGAATGTGTTAGTGGCCCAAAGTTTTGGACCCATTTTTACCGCGCTTCTGTCCTGGCTCTGGCTAAAGCGACGATTGAGTGTTCGGCTATGGTGGGTCGTCGCCGTGGCTGCAACCGGGGTGGCCGTGATGTTTGTCCTGGATGCTCAAATGCTCTCAGGTAGGCATTGGATCGGCTTTTTGGTGGCCCTGGGAATTCCGGTCGCGGCCGCGGTGAACTTCAATTTGTTGGAGAAGTCTGGAGCGGATGTCGACTTTATCTCGGCTGTTTTTCTGGGCGCAGTGATCTCTTGCCTACTGATGCTGCCCCTCGCTTGGCCTTTGAAATCCAGCGCCCATGATGTTGGCCTGTTGGCGCTCCTGGGTGTGGTCCAACTCGGCATCCCCTGCGCCCTGTGTGTGATCGCCGCCAAGTATCTCCCGGCGCCCGAGATGTCGCTCCTGTCACTCTTGGAGGTTGTCTTTGGAATCATTCTGGCGATGCCCTTCACGCAGGAAAGGCCGAGTGCATCAACCTTGCTGGGCGGTGCCATGGTCGTTGGAGCACTGGCTCTCAATGAACTTTACAATCTTCGGCACGGTCGTTAAAGGGAACCTCCGGTCGTGGTGCGTTCGTGGTCCAGTATCATTGCAGCCAGTTCTTGCGCCTGTAGGGGCGATTTGCCCAACCTTGAGGCGGCACGCCTCTTGCTATAAAAACGCTGACCGATATCGGCGAATCAATTTTTTGGAGACCTATTTTGAGATCTAGTCCGTTAAAGAAACGTTTGCTCACTATCGCCCTTGCCTCGCTAGCCCTCTTCGGAAGTGTCGTTCAAGCCCAGACCGTGCTGGATGACGTGATGAAGGCCAAGAAAATCACCATCGCCATTCCTACTGATTTTCCACCTTATGGATTTGTGGGCACCGATCTCAAACCCCAGGGTTTGGATATTGATATGGCCAACTACATCGCCACCAAAATGGGTTTGGCCATTGAAATTGTGGCGGTGACCAGTGCTAACCGTATTCCCTATCTCCAAACCCGCAAGGCCGATTTAGTGATTTCAACGCTAGGCAAAAACGCCGAGCGCGAAAAAGTGATCGACTTCACGGCTGCATACTCGCCTTTCTTTCAGGCCGTGTTTGCGCCCAAAACCCTGGCCATCAAAAGCTTTGCAGACCTCGGCGGTAAATCCATTGCGGTGACTCGTGGTGCGATTGAAGATCAAGAGCTCACCAAGATGGCGCCCGCTGGTGCAGACATTAAACGCTTCGAAGACAACAACGCCACGGTCTCAGCCTTCGTCTCCGGCCAAGTGCAATTGGTGGCCACGGGTGCATCGGTCGCGGGCAATATGATGGCGAGAAACCCTCAGCTCGGTGCCGAGTACAAACTGCTTCTTAAAGACAGCCCGAACTTTATCGGTGTCGGCAAGGGCGAAGACAAGTTGCGTCTCAAGGTGAACGAAATCTTGGCCGAGGCCAAGAAAAGCGGCGATCTGGACAAGATGGCCATGAAGTGGTTGGGCCGCCCAGCGGGTGATTTGCCCAATTGATTCAATTTGACTTCTCAGCGGTCCTTGCGCAGTGGCCGCTGCTCGTCAAAGGTGTGGCTTGGACCTTAGGCCTGACCGCGATGGCCTCGGTGATCGGAGTTGGGCTGGGTGTGCTCTGTGCCTGGGCGCGGGTCCATGGGGCAACCTGGCTCAAAGGGCTGGCGGGCACCTATGTTGAGCTGATTCGCAACACGCCCTTCATCGTTCAATTGTTTTTTGTGTTTTTTGGTCTGCCGGCAGCCGGTGTGCGGCTGAGCCCGGAAGTCGCCTCAGT
>JANLRI010000517.1:0-5229 GCA_031361565.1 Betaproteobacteria bacterium
TTGAGCTGAGCAATGTGGTGCGTCATGCAAAGGCCAAGCGCACCCGGGCGTCGCGCTGCATCAATTGACCAAGCCGTGCCGTATCCACCGCCAAACCGCGCAGCGACAAGGCGCCTTGATCTGCCTTGGGATCATCACTCGTTAGGGAGCTCATGATCTCGCGCCGGGTCGCGCTCGCTTCCCGAACTGTTTTCGATAACCTGTCTTCCCCTCCATAAAGCTTGGCAAAGGCATCGGCGACGGTCTCCCGGTCAAGAACTCCTTTTGCCAAAGCAGCATTACCTTGAGCCAACGAGGCAATCGGCGCAGCGCCAGCGAAAATTCTCGGCATGACGGGTCCGAGATTGACTGCTTGCAGCCGCAAGGCTAAATCGCTCTGGCTACCAGAAACCACCGTCGCCAAACGGTTCATCCAGCCATCTTGGGTTGACTTACGTCCCGGTGTGCCGGACTCCATGTAGTCCTGGGCATCGAAATGGGAGCGGGTTTGATCGGGTGAGCCACTCGCGTGAACAAAGCCTAACTCGCCGCGCTCCCAATAAGGCATCAACACGGCAAGGGCCGGATGCAGACCAAACATGGCGTCGAGTCGCAGCACGCCGTCAAGCTCCCCAGGTTGCGCAATCGCAATACTCGACCGGGCGGTGTAGTAATTGGGATCGCCGTAGGGCGCGACAACCGACAAGCCGTCTACGGCACCCCGCAGCATGATGACGATCAAGCGACCCTCGAGCGCCTTGGCATTGGTCGCATGAGCCTTAGAAATCCAAACCCCTGAGGCGGCCAAGGCACCCATTAAGCCCGCCGTCGTAGCGGTGTTAGTTAAAAAAGTTCTGCGCGATTCATTCATGATTTTTTGATTGATTAGCTTCTTCAACGTCTCGATTTTTCGTCGGGAATGTTTTTGCCGAAAGTTCGCACTTAGCGACGCATCATCGCAGGCCCGGCCAGAACCAAGGCACTCGCCAGCGCAGGATCGTTCGCGGTCGCGCGAGCTAGGATTTTCGTAGATTCCGACACCAGCGGGCCGAGATCCCTTATTAATGATTCCGTAGAAACATTTGTGCCGATTCGCCCCGATGTGAGGGTGCTTGCAAAGTTAATACGCTTGTTCATTCCATCCGGGTTCAGCCAGGCCTCCTCGGTGTTGCGATACCCGTCGGGTGTCGGGCATCCGTAAAGAGGCATTCCCTGTGCCGCCATCGCGCCACTGACGACAGCCAAGTTGGCTGGGTTGCCGCCCAGCGCGCGAACCGTCGACAGCACATATTGATACGGTGTCTTAAACTTAACGCCCATATTTTCCTTGGCCCAAAACGCCTCATGTCCGATTAGGCTCGCCAGCACGGGCACAATGGCACCGTCATGTTCGAGAAACACCTGCGCGAGTTTGGCAACTAAGGTCGGGCTGGGCTGGTCGTTTACAAAGTACTGTGCCAACTTAAAGGCAATATGCTTCGCAGTGGAAGGATGTTTCGCCAGAACATCCAAAGCAAATTCGCCTTCCTTTTGACCCTGCGCTTGTACGCGGTGACCTAACCACTCCTTGTCGCCCTGGTCGTGCACTCGCTCGTTAAACCAGAATCCTGGCATGTGTTCAAGATTGCCTGGCGCCGATGGGGGGTCAAAATTCGCGAGGCGATTGGGCGGCTGAATCGACCAGCCTGTCAAGATGCGCGCAAGTTCCGTAACATCCCTCTGGCGAAATCCACCGTCCACACCGAGGGTATGAAGCTCCATCAATTCACGGGCGTAGTTTTCATTTAAACCTCGGTTGGCACCTACCGCACCGCCCCTCGTGCCAGGGGCGACACTCAGCGTGTTATCAAGGTAAAAAAGCATGGCGGGATGTCGGGCCGTCGCGCCCAGCAAATCGCGAAACCTTCCCATCGCAAAGGGGCGGATTGCATAGTGCTCGTAATGCCCAGTCATGACTCGTAAAATATTCTTGCCCTGGAATACATTGAAATGATTGAACCAGAAATCAACCATGACCTCTTCAAGCTGACGCGGGCTTTCCAAGGCCCTCAATAGGCGCGATTCCATCGCCGGCCGAGCGATACTGGTGACGAACCGTCCAACGGGAGAAGCGTTCGCTTGTGCGTTTGGGTTTGGGTTTGGGTTTTGACTCAATGGTGCCGCTTGATTAGCCACGCCAGCGCCGACCATAGCCTGCATCTGCGCGCTTACTTGGAGGCCTGTTTGCGCCTCTATTTGTGCTCCAGTAGGTAGGGCATTGCCCGCCGCTTCGGCCTGCGCGCGCTGCAAAGCTCGAAACTCTTGTACAAGCTGCAAAGGGTGACGCTTTAAAAATGACGCTTCATCCAAGCGGGCGCTTAGAGTGTCTGGGATAGCCAGTGAACCTGGCGCCAATTGGCCGTGGATCCATCTCAAAGGGTCGGCACCGACCATCGCGAGATCATTTGGACGAGGCCCGAATCCGAGGCGATTCAGGAGGTGCGCGGCGATTTGCTCGGCACTTAGCCCTCGCGTAATACTAGGTAGCCTCAACACTTCAGGAGCCGCTGATGAGGCCGGGTTTGTGATGAAGGCTGGAAGGCCGAGCGCAACACAATTAAAAGACAGTCGTCCGGCCGATTTTAGAGCCTGACGACGAGACACCGATGTCGGCGAATCGTAGCCCTGCGTAGCGGACGCCGAGGTAATGGTGAATGGGGCGATGGAAGCTTTAAGCATGCCCTCAGCATAAAGGCAGAGTAGGGTGGCGGCCTAGCCAAATTGCGAAAAAGTTGTAAGGAGCTGTAACGAAGGCCAGAGAACCGATCCTCCTACGCACCCCGCCCGGTGCTGCACCCGCAAACTGGCCATACTTACCGTTGACAAAGCCCATCTGTACCTAACGAATCGCCTCCGACTTGGTGAGTTTTTGCTCCGCGCGAATTCGATACATTTCACGCATAAATATGCCGGTGCTTTTGTCAGCAACAGGCCAAAGGGTCGCAAGTACGGCCTTGGCGCCTTGCTTCTGAGCAATGGCTCCTAGGCCTTCTACCTCCGCCCCCCTGGCATTGTCGCCCACCGCGGTTTCGCAAGCCGAGAGCGTTAAGAGATCAACATGATCAAACTGCAAATCGTCCTCCCGGATTTGGCGCAAACTCAGGCGTCCACCATCGCCGAGTAAAAGATATGAGTCCGACTCTGTGCCCGGCGTGAACTTAAAGTGGCTCGCAATATGCAGTACGGGTCGTTGATCGGAGAGGGCTATTTTTACTCGGGCCATGGTGAAGGCATGATCCATATAGGTGTCGCCCTCCATAACGCCACCGGTTTTTTTGTTGAGCGAGCCGAGCACCCGATTGACCAATTCAAGACTGCGGCGGTAGGTTTTACGCGCTTCATTCTTGTCGCCCAAGGCCGAATGAGCTTCACCCAAGGTACGATAAAAGTACGGCAAATCCACGTATGAGGCATGGGTCGCACCCGCGCTCTCGATGATGGCAATCGAGCCCTTGAGCAAATCGCGAGCTTTTGCAGCTTGCCCAGAACGAATATAGGGGTCGGTTCAGAAAACGGGATTAAAGTACGTTAAGGCTTTGGCAAAGGCTGCAGCGGCCTGAACTTCCCCGCGCCAACCTTTGAGCTGCTACGCCAGAGATAATCGCCGGTCAGATTTATGTGCTCCCGGCCGAGCGGTGACAGGTATTGCAAGAGCGCGTCATCTACCCCGTGGCCGTGGTTGCGCAGAGCGTTCGCCGCCCTTTCCAGGTAGACGGTGTTCCACAACACAATGGCCGCCGTCACGAGATTGAGACCACTGGCACGGTAGCGCTTCTGCTCGAAACTACGGTCCCGGATTTCGCCCAGCCGGTTGAAGAACACCGCCCTGGCTAGCGCGTTGCGCGCCTCGCCTTTGTTGAGTCCGGCTTGCACGCGGCGGCGCAGCTCCACGCTTTGCAACCAGTCCAAGTTGACGATGAACAGCTTGGTGTCCTCCGAGTCGCGAATGCGTGGCGCGAAGCGAACGCCCAGCAAGTGCATCAAGCCGAAGACGTGATCGGTGAAGCCCGCCGTGTCACTGTAGTGCTCCTCGATCCGTAAATCGGACTCGTGGTATGGAAGGCCATCGAGAACATAGGTCGAATCGCGTAATCCGACGTTGACTACTTTGGCGCTGAAGGGCGCGTATTGGTCTGAGATATGGGTGTAAAACGTCCGCCCCGGGCTGCTTCCATATTTCGGGTTGATGTGCCCGGTGCTCTGCGCCTTGCTGCCAGTTCTGAAGTTCTGACCATCCGACGATGACGTCGAACCGTCGCCCCAGTTACCGGCGAAGGGTTGCCGAAACTGCACATTCACGAGTTCGGCCAACGCCGTGGGATAGGTTTCATCTCGTACGTGCCAAGCTTGCAGCCAGGACAGCTTGGCATACGTGGTGCCGGGACAAGACTCGACCATTTTGGTCAAGCCTAGGTTGATCGCATCGGCTAAAACTGTCGTCATCAGCAACGTTTTGTCCTTGGCGGTGTCGCCGGTCTTCAGATGCGTGAAATGCCGCGTGAAGCCTGTCCATTGATCGACCTCCATCAGTAGTTCTGTGATTTTGAGATGCGGCAGCAGCATGGCCGTCTGGTCGATCAAGGCCTGCGCGGTATCGGGCACCGCCGCATCCAACGGCGTGATCTCCAACCCCGAAGCGGTCGTGATGATGGCGTCCGGTAGGTCATTAGATGCCGCCATAAGGTTGACTTTAGCGAGCTGTTCCTCCAACAACTCCAGCCGTTCACGCAGGTACTGATCGCAATCGGTGGCGACAGCCAACGGCAATTCTTTGGCCCGCTTCAGATTGACAAACTTCTCGACCGGCACTAGGTATTCATCAAAGTCTTTGAATTGGCGCGAGCCCTCCACCCATACGTCGCCCGAGAGCAGCGCATTCTTTAACTCCGATAGTGCGCATAGCTCGTAGTATCGGCGGTCAATCCCATTGTCGGTCAGAGCTAACTTGGCCCAGCGTGGCTTGATAAATGCGGTCGGCGCATCGACCGGCATCTTGCGGGCACCATCGCTATTCATGCCGCGCAGCATGTTGATCGCATCGAGTACACCCTCGGCTGCGGGCGCAGCGCGCAGCTTGAGCACGTCAAGAAACTGCGGCGCGTAGCGGCGCAAGGTGGCCGCAGGCCGGGCCAGTGTTTGTGCCTCAGTGACGCTGGCGGCGAAGCTATCCCACGGCATGATCGCTTCGATGGCGGCGAACGGATCGCCACC
>JANLRI010000529.1:0-11613 GCA_031361565.1 Betaproteobacteria bacterium
GCGGGATCGCGGACGATTCGGCTATCATTAACCTCTTCACTCACGGCTAACTCAGATCGTCCGCGATCAGACTGAAACGCCGTCTATGATCACGCTGTTCTCAGCGTCCGCGATCACTGGGACAACGACTCAGAATAACAGATTTCATTGGAAAATCGCGCGGGCTAACTTCAGATTTACCCTACCGAACTCGAAGTCGTTGAAGGTATGCAGTTTGACCGCGGCTACCTGTCGCCCTACTTCGCCGTTATCAATAGCATCTCTCGCGCGAGACCTTAGCGCGTCCACCACAACAATTACGCGCTATTTGCAAGTACTGGAAGCTCTCTACATTATTTTTACCGTTAGACCGTGGCATAAAAATATTACTCGTTCGTTGCTAAAAGCACCTAAAGTTTACTTTTACGACTCGGCGATGGTACGCGGTGACGATGGCTTACGCTTCGAAAATCTGGTAGCAACCCACCTCTTAAAATGGACTCACTACCAACGCGATGTTCTGGGCAAAGAACTGGACTTGCATTACATACGAACAAAAGATCAGGCAGAGGTCGACTTTAGCTTGATCGAATCCGGACAAATTTCTCTGTTAATCGAATGCAAGCTTAGCGATTCTAAAATTCACGCGGCTTTAGAGCGATTTGCGGGAGAGCACCCGCAGGCGAAAGCCATTCAGTTGGTGAGAAACCTCCGCCAAGAAATTCACCATCCTCAATTGACCGTAGAGCCTGCTGCCCCGTGGCTGGGCAGATTGATATAGGGCAAGCGAGCCCCTTTAATTCGGGTATCCGGATTCAGCAAAGGTCACCACATCCGGGAGCACCGGGGAACGCTGGTTGCCTCGTCTAGATTGTCCCCGTAGTGTTGAGAAATCAATCAATCGAGCCGCCCCCTAAGCGACGATCACGCTCCAGGCTTAGGGCTGTAACGATGGCAATACGCGTGGCGCGCAGTATCGTATCGCGTCCGAGGCTGGGCGAACCAGGAATACGAGCGGCTTGTTCGGGAAGCAAGGGCAAATGAATAAACCCGCCGCGTTTATTGGGATACTCAGTGGCCAGCAAATGCATGAGTCCGTAAAAAGTATGGTTACACACAAAAGTTCCTGCGCTTTGCGACACCGATGAAGGGATACCTGCTTGGCGAACCGCCTGCACAATCGCTTTAATAGGTAAACCGGAGAAATAGGCTACGGGTGCACCTCTCACAACACTGGTGTCAATCGGTTTTAAGCCCACGTTATCTTTGATACGAGCGTCGTTGATATTGATCGCCACTCGTTCAACCGAAAAATCATGGCGGGTGTTAGCTTGACCTAGGCCAACAATGAGATCGGGCTTATGGCGCTTGATCAAGCTGGCTAAAACGACGAGGGAACGATCAAATTCGCAAGGCAATTGACGGGCGATCACTTTGGCTTGGATTGCGCCCTTCGAACCCGCCGATGTCACTCGAGGCACACGCAGTGTGCTCAGATTCAAAGCACGTGCGACCTCCCACGAACTGTTGATTGGCTCCTTGTCGAAAGGAGCAAAGCCGGTAAGCAAAACCGTTTGAACACTCATCTAACAACTCCAACAAAACTCGGGAACTGAGAAGGGTGGAGCGAAGTCTAAACTTCGTCAAGTAATTTGAAAGATGCTCGGATGTCGAAACTTTTTACACTTAAAAAACTATCTTAACGTTAGGCACTTGATTTTCTTGAGTTTTTTGATTTGGCATGTTTTGTGCATTACTTCCTTGAAACGGAGGAGCATCGATGAAAATCAAATTAATTATGTCTTTGACCGCCTTATCGTTAGCAATGCCTTTCAGTGCACATGCGGAATTGCTAAACTTTTTTCTAAGCGACGGCATCCGTAGTTTCAGTTTCGACTTAGACTCGAACCCGACACCTTCAGCGCGTAGCCCAAATAGCTTTCAAACCGCGAATTTCCAGGCTGGTTCTAGCGCTGATGGCGTGTTCTTGGCGGATAGTTTTTTCTATACGGCGACCGATTTGGGTGGCATTGACATCGCTGACCTTGCGGGTAACGAACTGGTTATTTCTCAGACGGGACCTCAGATTTTCGCGGGCTCTACCGCCAACCCTATGTTCGTCACCGGTACTTATCATTTGGCCGACAGCGTTGAAAACACTAGGTACAACACCAACTTCCGCTTAGTAATCACTACAGTTCCGCTGCCCGCTTCGGTAGCTCTCGTCGGTTTGGGACTGTTTGGAATGGGAACACTCAGAGTGGCTAGGCTTCGTCACTAGTTGCCTAAATAGAGATTGGCGCCGACCATTCCTGCGGGGTCCTATCGATCTGGCTGGCCAGCACCGCAGGCGCGATGATCCTCATAAATTAGTATTTCAATAAATTGTGGTCACTTTAGGCATGTTGATATCGATACTCCTGACTTTTTCCACCATAGCCATAGGCGCTCGCCCGAACATCATGAACGTGAATATAACTTTCTTCGTGAAGCGGACCCAATAGGCTTTCGAAGCTTTCAAATACGGCCCTAATGTAACGGGCCTTCTCGGCCTTGGTATTGGTTTCGTCCGTGATGCGAATGTCCAAAAATATACTGTGCTGGCCCCAATCGGCAAGGCTCTTGCCGGCGATGAACCAATCCGTTGGATCGACATACTCAATCGCAATCGCCGTCAAGGCACGGTCTTTACCCAGGATTTGATCACTGTGATCGAGCAATAGAGCAGCGATTTTCTGGCTCGTTGCTACGGATCGGTCTGCACTAGGTTTAAAGTTAAGAATGGGCACCGCAGTCCTCCTTTTTCGAGCGAGGTTGACGATGTCTCTCCAGGGCTTGATCAAAGCGGGTAGTGACTCTTTCCAGCGGGGACGCAGCAAACCAAGGCACCGCCCAAAAAGCTTTGAGCGCTTCGATTCTGTCATGGCTCGCTTGGCGGCGGATTCTTTTGAAAATTTGGTCGTATTCATCGCCGGTGTAACTTCTAAACAATCTGTCCATTTTGATTCCTTTCATCGTGGGGTGAGCTCACTTTAGAAGAGCCTGACCTGTTCGGTAAGGTGCTCGCTCGCAAAACCATCTTGCTGTCCGCGCAAAACCAAATCAAACAAATGATTTGAGGCATCCAGTACCATCAGGCTCATGAGCAAACTGAGCCTGGATGATTTGAAACTTTTTTCTCGGGTCGCGACCGTCCTTTCCCTGACGGCGGTGGCTCGTGAGCGCAATGTTGCGGTCAGCCAGGTATCGCGCGCGCTTCAAAGAATGGAAGCGGAATATGGCGCCCAACTGATACTGCGGAGCACCCATGGCCTGTCGCTGACGCCTGAGGGGGAAACCTTGAATCGCCATTCCTTAAGGATCGTCAGCGAGTTAGATGAACTCGACGCAGCGATGAGCCAAAGCAAGAGCGAAGTCAGCGGCTTGGTCCGAGTGGGCATGAGTTCGGTACTGGCACAGCATTCCATGGTGGACAGCCTTCCCGGACTATATCGGCAATATCCGCTTTTAAGGTTGGACTTTAGAGTCAATGACAGCTTGGTCGATATTGCACGTGAGTCCCTCGATCTTGCGATTCGTACCGGAGAGCCGGTCAGCGACACCTTAGTGATGAGACGTCTGGGCACGCTTTCGCGCCAAGTGTATGCGAGCCCGGAGTATCTGCGAAGAAAGGGCCATCCGAAACAACCGGACGATTTAAAGCAACATCATCTGATTGCGAATAGTCTGCATGCTCATCTGAACGACTGGTTGTTTAAGAACCCTGCAAATGCCGCCTCTTCCCTGATCCAGGCTAGTGGTGCCTTTAGCTCCGACAGCTCCGCTACCATGACCTCGATGGCCTTGGCCGGTTTAGGTGTCGCAAGAATCGTGTCAGTGGTGGCTGAGCCTCTGGCCAAAGAGGGTCGCTTGGTGCGGCTTTTGGAAGACTACGCCGGTGAACCCCACTCGCCATTAGTGCCTTCATGCTGGCGGGTAAGCATCGCTTACCTAAGATAAGGGCTTGCCTGGACTATTGGGCGCACTGGTTCTCAGACTGAAGCACCGAGAGGCATATCACTGCTCAACTCGCTTCGCAGTGCTTGTTGAAGGATAGGGGCTAAGGTCGGAAGGTGATGAAACTCCCACCAGCGATGTAATGACGCGTTGCTCAACGGAAAATACGTCGCAGTTTAGGTTGTTAGGTTGGCTATAAATATGCCAGTAACGGTACCCTTCGCCATCGACAGGCGAGTGATCGACGGAAGAACATGGCTTACAGAAAGTGCCTTTGTCCGGGTTCGCACCGCTAGAATCATCGATCACAATACGATCATCAATTCAAAAATTTAGCAGTTGAATCGCGTTAGGCTTTTCCAAAGGGCCATCGGCGATTCTGGGGTTTCAAACCAAGACTTTTGAACCACCGCAAAAATCGTAGGCACGCAAGGCAGCGACGTCCGCGCCCGGCCGACCTGTATCGGTGAAGGTACCGGGAACGTCGATCATCTCGCTCGATAGAATCGAAGGACAAGGACCTACGGTCACATGCACAGGCAAGTGCAGGCTCGTCGAATTATCGTTCTAGAAGAGTCGACCGAGACTAAAGTTGCACCGGCGCTAGCGCTGTAAGCGACGGAGGGGCGTTATTGTCCTGCCGCACTAGAACGGCCTGCAGAAACCAAGTTTATAAAAACTGCTCGCCAAGAGTCACCACTTTCGTGGCCTCAGCAAAATTCATATTTGGTATCTAGTGCTTAAAAACTAACGAGCCTGCAAAATCGCCAAATACGAAGGCACGGGCCTTAGTGACTCGAGCCGCGTGGAAGTCTCGTCCAACTCTTTAATTTCAAACTGATATTGCCTCGCCAAGCGCTCTAGGTAACTTTTGGAGTGCGCGTAACGACGCACCGCCTGCAAGAAGTAATCGGCCTCAGGACTTGCTTCAACGGTAAATGCAAAATGACCGCCGGGCGTCAAGCTTTTTTTCGCAGCCGCAAAGACCGAATCTAGGTCACCAATATAAACAAAAACATCAGCCGCCACGATCAACGAAAATTGCTGCGTCAATCCTTGCAAATACGGCACGATATCGGCGGCATGCAAGGCATCGTAAACCGATTTACGCCGCGCAATCTCCAGCATCTTGGTCGATAAATCAACACCCACCAATTGGGTTGCATAGGGCCGAAAAACCTCTCCCACCATGCCCGTGCCACAACCAAGATCAAGAATCTGCAAACTCTCTAACTTGATCGAACTCACCTTTTGGCAAGCTGCAAAAAGCAATTCGGGTGCCTTGTACTCGAGCGACTCGCGCAGCAGGGATTCGAATCTTTCAGCGTTCTGATCGAACAAGCTGGTGACAAACGTTGCAGGCGCAGTTCGCGGGGCCGCGCTAGTGCTCATGGACGATTCAAGAAACGCAACAATGCCTGCCATATCTTGCGGCTGAGCGGCATAGTATTTCGCTTCGATCAGCGCTACTTTTTTCAGCACTTGCTCAGCTTCGACGGGACGCGCGATGCGCATCAGCAGTGCCGCCAACTGCTGATGCGCTTGCAAATCGCTAGGGTAGCGCTCCACTAGATCTTGCAATGCAGCGGCAGCTTCAGTTCGATGACCCGCCAGAATTAGAAGCTGCGCAGCATGCAAAGTCACCGGCAACATCGCCGCACTAGGATTCGTTTGTTCCAACACGGCTCGCCAGTTCACTCGCATAGCATGCTTCCCTTTTGCCTTATAGCGATATCATCCCTTTATTGCCAGTTCGCAGCAAGCACTGGATTCAGAGCCGTAGCTTGAGCTGCGCTCAAACATAATTGGCCCGTCGTCTCAGAAGTACGGATTTGGTGTTTTGGCTAGAAAATGAGTTGCTCCAGTCAATCCCAATGCATCGCCTTGCCCTCGACTCGTCCTAAAGAAAGTCGGCGAGTTTCAAGAGAGGTGCCAAGAAATGAACATAATGTCCCGTTCGCCGCAATGAACACTCCTTAGTCGACTTTTTGCGCCGCTCGCCCCTCTAGGATCCCGTCAGCGATGGCCGCACCCTCTATGCGCGCTATACCTTCAGCTATCGCTCGCTACAGCCCGAGGCTATGGGCGCAAGGGCCATGTTTGAGGGTGTATCTATCATGCGCCTAGACCAGGGATTGATCGCGGATTACCGCGAAATCGCTAATGCCGCAACAGGCTTTGTCGATATGAATTTCACTCCGGCGCGAATCGCAAAAATTCTAGCCCGAGAGGGTCGGGAACTCAAGGCTAGGCCAGAGATGGCCAGGCATCTGATTTAGAAAAGGTCACGCTTAGGCAACACCATGGTCGAAGGTGCCTTAAGCCATTGGGCACGGCGCAAGAAGGTCGCGCTCGAATATCTGATCGACGAACCCTGGATATAGGTCTGGCCGGATATATATGTCTAGCCACACATCCGGAAGTCGTTAGCGCTTCTTGCCTCGGGCAACTACCTCCCGGGTGCTGAAGTACCGTCACGATCCCTAAAAAAAGTCACAAAATAAATCAGAGGCAGATTCGCTTTCCTCAAACGGGCCGGTAACTTAAGGCACGTTTGTCGAGTCGCCATGGCGACAGTACGATGGATTGACCTCAAACGACGGATCTTTAATAGCTTGCTCAAAGAGTTGTTGTCGATAGCTCGGCCAGTCAATATTCGGATCCGCTGGACGCAGAAACTGCTCGGGCAAGATTCTTGGCAGACCCGCTCGACTTTCCGCCTGATTCGCGAGCCACGGTGCTTCGCCACCGATCGACACACCCGCATACACCACTACGTCGTCAAACGTTGAGACCTTACTTTCTTTCATCGCGATCACTAACAAGCGATCTGCCTGAGCCCGAGTACAGGCCTGAGACCAACACAAAAAATCATGAATCACCGCGGCCCGGCTATATTGGCCGTGCGGAGAAAGTCCAGTGGACCAAAGTATTTTAGGGATAGACGCAAAGTCGGTCACAAACCCTTTAGGAACAACAATCCGGTCTTGTGTTTGACCGACCACATAAACCATATCTTCGACGGTGACCCAGAATTTGTTGTCACCAAAAGCTCGAACGGTGGGAGAAGGCGGAACTTGTTGGGCCATAAGGAGCAAAAGTGACAAATAGGCGAAGATTCGCAACACAACGTTCATCAATCACCTCCATGCATGCAAGCCGTCGCGCACCTCAAATGAGGGCATGATTTAACTCGCCTAAGGGTCAACAGGCAATCAAAACGGCCCCGCAAGCGAGCGGACGCTTTTCATGTTCAGGGACAGACTCTCGGCAAGGTCACTTAAATCCCTAGCGCGACCACTTCAAGTCTCAACTCAAAAAGGCGGGCGGTCAATACCCAATAAGGATGAGCGACGCCGGTCCCATGAAACCTGGGAGAAGTTCGCAATGCAACGAGGCTTACCCGCTAAAATGAATCTCAAGGTTCCTTGATTAATTGTGGCTTAGGGCGAACGTGTTTAGTGAATTGCCGCGAAAATTTCCTAAATTCATCGATGACCAGAATTGAGGACGCGACCATAATCGGCACCCACCAGTCTTGCCACGCCATGCCGGTGGTCGCGAAAAATTGTGAGGCTGGCAACCAATGAATAGCGATGACTTGCAAGACAGCAGTGGCGACAATGGAAATCCATAGCATTGGATTTGTAAAGAGCTGAGCATTGAAGGCCGATCCTTGCTCATTACGGGCATTAAAAAGGTTGAAGAACTGAAAAAGTACAAAAGTGCTGAACGCCATCGTTAACGCACGATCGGGCGGACCTGTCGAGATCCCGAAGTAAAGCACGCCTATGGTGCCTATCATCATGATCAAACCATAAGCAAATACCAGGGCAAGACGGGCTCCTGACAAAATGGGTGAGTTTGCCGTTCGGGGTGGCTCCTCCATGATTCTGGAACGAGCATCATCAAAGGCGAGTGACACCGCAGGTGGCCCATCCATAATGATCGCGACCCAAAGTATTTGCAATGCAGTGAAGGGTTCTGGCAACCCAAGCAATGGAGCGACGAACACGATTAGAATTGCACCAATGGTGGTGGAGAGCTGAAAGCGCACGAATTTCAGTATGTTTTCGTACAAGGCGCGCCCCTGTTTAACGGCCATCACAATTGTGGCAAAGTTATCATCGGTCAGGACCATGGCGGCGGCTTCCTTGGCCACGGCGGTGCCACTGATGCCCATCGCCACGCCGATGTCCGCTTGTTTCAGCGCCGGGGAGTCATTCACGCCATCACCCACCATGGCCACCACGTTGCCGTGCTTTTGTAGCGCTTTGACGATTCTCAGTTTCAGTCTGGCCGATACCCGCGCGAACACGACGATATCGGCGACCTGTTCGCGCAAGACTTCGTCGGTCATTTGATCCACTTCAGCCTGCGAAACGCAGCGCCCTTGTAAGCCAAGCTGCAAAGCGATTGCAGCGGCGGTCGTTTGGTGATCTCCCGTGATCATCTTCACCGAAATGCCCGCCTGCTGGCACTCCAAAATGGCCGCCTTCGCTTCGATACGGGGTGGATCAAGTAAGCCGATCAAGCCTAGAAAGGTGAGCTCTTCTGCCCAAGCGCCCAACGCCCCGTTAAGATCAAAAGAGGCATCGGGTAGCTTTCGGGTGGCAACGAGCAGACCTCGAAGGCCGTCTCTTCCAAACGCCTCGTAGTCGGCGAGAATCTGCGCGCGCCGGAGGTCATTGAGGCTATGGCGCTCGCCTACGGCATCAAGCTCATAGGCGCAGTGCGGTAAGAGCACATCGGGAGCTCCTTTCGCAAAGAGCGTTACACCACTGTCTTCACGATGGAAGGTCAACATAAACTTATGCGCCGAGTCAAACGGCATTTCCGCCACACGAGGGAATTTTTGTTGCGCACTTGCTTTTGTGACACTGCCCTTAGCGGCAAGAACAATGAGCGCGGCCTCCATCGGATCCCCGACCACCTTGCCGCCGACTACATCGCTATCGTTACAAGACGTGATGGCGTGCATGAGCAGCGCAAGATTAAAGTTACTGGAAGGCTCAGTTTTTGGAGAAATGCTGCCTTCAAACAAATAGCCAACGCCGGAGATACTAAACTTCGCGGACCCGCAAAATAGACTGGTTGCGGTCATTTGATTGAGCGTCAAGGTGCCGGTCTTGTCGGTACAAATCACCGTGGTACACCCAAGCGTTTCCACGCTTGCCAGACGCTTCACAATCGCGTTTTGGCGTGCCAACTTTTGCATTCCCACAGCGAGAGTCACGGTCACGACGGCCGGGAGGCCTTCCGGCATGGCTGCCACAGCGAGGGCAATGGCATCCATCAAAATGTGCACTAAACCTTCGCCGCGCAGGTACTGAAGTAGCGAGATCATGCTTACTAAGGTGATCGCGACCAAGCCTAAGGTCCTGGCGAGTCTATCAAGCTGAAGTTGCAGTGGGGTCGAGCCCTCCTTAGTCGCCTCCAAGTCGATGGCTAAAGCCCCCATCTCGCTTTTTGAGCCGGTCGATGTCACAACGACCTCAGCGCGACCACGACTGACCAGGGTATTCATAAAAACCCTGTTGAGACGCGCGCTCTGGGGGGCGTTCTCAGCAATGGTCGTGTCAACCGCCTTCGCGACGGGGATCGACTCTCCGGTCAGCGAGGACTCGTCTACTTCGAGTCCGGCGCAAAGTGCAATGCGTCCGTCTGCCGCAACATTGTCGCCAGCCTCCAAGAGGATGAGGTCGCCGACGACCACGGTAGCCGCATAAACTTCCTGATCAATGCCGTCGCGGCGTACCCTGGCTTTAACGGCCAGCATCGACTTTAAGGCTTCAAGGCTACGCTCCGCGCGATACTCCTGATAAAAACCGACCAACACATTTATGATCACGACCGAAAGAATGACGCCGGTATCTTTATAACTTCCTACCGACGCGGCTAAGCCCGCCGCGCCAATCAGAATCAGAATCATCACGCCTTTGAATTGGGCTGCTAGCACGCTCCAGCCTGAGCGGATCTTCGCCTCCGGCAACGAGTTTGGACCATCCACTGCCAAACGCTCGGTGGCCTCAGCCACTGAGAGCCCGGGATCTCGGATCGAAGGACGATCAGCATTCACTGAGAACTTTTGAACTTCTAGATCGGCCACCATTGGGCAAGCATGCAGTCATTACAAATGAGCCACCGTCTGCTGGCGAACACTTTCAATCACCAGAGTGACCAAGGCCTTCGGAGGCGGTATGGTGTGCGCTATCCCATTGACGCGCCCCAGACTAGTGAACTAGTGGCGCGCCACTAGCGATCTGAAACAAGACGCAAAGCAGTAAGATGCCCTCGACGACCGGTTGGCGATAGAACGCGCGCGCCTTTGTCATCGACTCAATGTGTAACGAAATACTCGACAACGATGCAAGATGATTCGCGATATGTAGAGCATCATGTCGCTCATTAACACGAAAAAGGCAGTCGGACGAAAGAAATGTACTCATGCTTGGAATTCTCAATGACGACACACCCGTTGTCTTGAACGCAAACGACAGGTAGAAATGAGTGATAATAGATTAACGTTTGGCTATACTGTCCAATGAGTGCTCCTACGTTACCTTTTAACGAGGACTGTCCAGACCCAAATCAACGTGCCCCACGTGCGCTCCGATCCAAAGCGAGTAAGCGGGACCGTTTGATATTCCCGCCGCCTTCTTTGGAGGGCTCCATTGTGTCGATGATTTCACGAGATACGCGTGATCTTGATTTGACCTCCGCACAGCGTTTGTCACACTTTCCGTCGACTCCGTTCGTCTCAATATCGTAGTGCAAAGACATTGACGTGGGCCTTGTCGAAGCTTGCGACGAAGGACACAGATGGAGTCCGTTTGGTACGTCAATCACGGTTTCGGGAAGCCAGGTTAACTCGACAGTGAGCTGGGCGCGTACCACGGGGCGTGTCAACATGGTGTCCTTCACGGCTGACATTGCGCGTTCACTTCTCAAGCTTGATGTGGGAGCCGTACAGGATCGTTTCGTGCCGACCCATGAGATCTTAAGTCCCGAGTTCGGGCCATTCTTGAATGCACTACTCGATGCCGGCGATGATGCCATAACCATCGCTGTGCTCGAAGACTATCTTGCACCGCGCTGGCGAGTTCTCCAATCGCGCCCCTCGTCAACGCAGCCCCCGCGTCAAGTTGGCCGCCGTTGGGTTGAACGTCTAGCGCGACAGGCCCACGACTGGAGACGTACGCAAAGCTTGCGTCAGGTCGAGCGCCGAATCAAGGCGCAAAGCGGGCGTTCCACCAGGCATTGGCAATCACTCGTCAAGACGGAAGGACTATTTTTTGCCGGGCGGGAGCGGATTGAATCTGGTATGCCCATCAATTGGGCGGAGTTGGCCTTGGACGAAGGTTTCTCCGACCAGGCCCACTTGAGTCGAGCGACCAAGCGAGTGACGGGTTTCTCACCAACAGAATTCGCTGAACGTTATGTCGAAGATGAATCGTTTTGGCGTTAGTGGGAATAAAGCCATCTTGTCGGAGGCGCCAAAATATTAGAGTTTCGCCAAGAATAGTATGGACTCCACCCACTAAAGCCGCGAGCACTCCGGGTTACCGACCCCTCCCGCATGCTAGGTCACTAGCATATCCTGTCGTAAAAATTGCATGGCGAGTGCTGCCAGCACCA
>JANLRI010000563.1:0-2057 GCA_031361565.1 Betaproteobacteria bacterium
ATAGTCATAAAACATCTTCGGCACCCGCTTTTTGGCAAGGAGGCGCAGGTCTTCAACGCAAGTAATGATCGGCATGGTTTGTCCAAAGGGCTGTAGCCCCGAATTATAGTGAAAGGTCGCGCGGCCGCGGGTGCGCCTTTCCACTGAGGCTAAGATCATAGCTTTGAGCGAAGCCTTGCGCACGAGCCGTCTCAAGACGGTTAAAGCGGCTGGCTCGATGTCAGGACTAAACTATCGGTTTTCTTCCAAGCAATGAATATGACACTGATTCAAGAGGTGACGCAGTGGGTTGGCCGCGCACAGCGGATTGTTGTGCTGACTGGCGCTGGCATCTCAACCGAATCCGGCATCCCCGATTTTCGGGGTCCTCAAGGATTGTGGACAAAAAACCCCGCCGCAGAGAAACAATCCACGATTCAAAACTATTTGGCCGACCCGGACGTTCGCAAGACCGCCTGGCAATCACGTCTCGCAAACCCGGCCTGGAGTGCCCAACCTAATGCTGGCCATGAGGCGATCGTCGTATTGGAGCGTCGCGGCAAGCTGCATGCCCTGATCACCCAAAACATCGACGAACTTCATCAGCAAGCCGGCAATTCCGGTGCCAAGGTGATTGAAGTTCACGGCACCATTCGCCGGGTGATGTGTTGGACTTGCGGTGAACGCGCGCCAATGGAAAACGCACTCGCGCGCGTGCGCGCTGGCGACGCCGATCCGCATTGTCGGACTTGCGGCGGAATTCTCAAGAGCGATACGATTTCGTTTGGCCAGCCGCTCGTCCCCGAAGTCATAGACCAAGCCATGCGAGTTGCGAGTGAGGCGGATCTTTTCATCGCAGTGGGATCGACCTTGCAAGTTTTTCCGGTGGCCGGTGTTGTGCCTCTCGCCAAGCAATCGGGCGCCCTTGTGGTGATTGTGAACGCCCAGGCAACTGCCATGGACGACCTGGCTGATGCGCTACTTACAGGTTCAATCAGCGAACTTTTACCGATCATTTGTGGATCTGACAGACCTTTTAAAGGACCATGATTGAACCTATCGAGCCGCTTTCCAGCATTGTCCCATCCTCAGTTTCGTCGCTACTTCACTGGACAGGCAATCGCGCTGGTTGGCGGTTTTGCGCATAGTGTGGCCATGTCCTGGCTGGGTTGCTTGCAGATCGCAACGTACTGCCCAATGCCGTCGCCTTGCATTCAACGGCTCTTAACACCGCGCGCTTTATCGGCCCGGCCCTGGGTGGCTTGATGATCGCCTGGTTTAATGAAGCAGCCGGCTTCATGCTGCATCCCATCCTTTTGATGGCGACCTTGTATCAACTACTGCGCATTGAGACCGTTCCTCGGGACGTTCAAAAGCCGGAAGGATCGTTTGTCTCTTGTGCAGGCGCAGGTGCCATGGTGGCAGCCATGTCGCTTGCGGCACGGCGCGGCAGTGATTACCTTTCAAGAATTGTTTTGGCAGGTAATTTGTCTGCGGTCATGGGTCTGGCAACGTTTAGCACGACAAATTGGATGCCGCTCGCGATTCTTGGCATGTTCTTCGTCGGGTGCGGTGCTTGCCTTGGTCGGCCTGGTCTGGACGGCTTGGCGCATGCGGGCCTAAGCGAGCGGGACAGCTCGCGTCCTTACTGAACGGGTCGTTATAGACTCGCAAGCAGTGTTGACGTAAATTCCTGAATGGAGAGCTCCTATGTCCCCAGTTCCAAAAGGCGGCATCGTCGCGGTCACCGGCGCCGCAGGTTTTATCGGCGGCTGGGTGGTGCGGCGTTTGCTTGACAAGGGATACCGCGTGCGCGCCTGTGTGCGCAGCATCGACGATCACTCGCGCACCGCCTTTCTAAAGGATATGCCCGGGTACGTCTCGGGTCGGCTCAAACTTTATGCCGCTGATCTTGACCTTCCCGGCTGCTTCGACGAAGTGTTCAAGGGTTGTCACGGGGTGCTCCATCTTTCCCATGTCAGTGATTACAACGATCAGGACTATGTGAAGCGCGTTTGCGAGCACGTGATTCAAAGCGTCAATAACTCAGCCACGGTGACTCGTGTCGTGGTGACGTC
>JANLRI010000579.1:0-8596 GCA_031361565.1 Betaproteobacteria bacterium
GTCGACGAACACGGGTGCTCCAAGTACGGTGTGACCTAGCATGGCCCCCGAGCATAGCTTGAGCCTGTTCCGAGCGCAACTCCAAACTTCGCGCTTGAGGCTTTTGTGAGCCGCCGGAACTCCCCCTAGGAACGCAAAAAAAACAAGCCAGCAATTGAGCGTTAAACGAAGCATGAGAAACGCTGCTCGATCAACTACGTTGCTCGGACATCGTTTCTCATGCTTCGCTTTTTAGCATATTTTTCGACTTCGCGAAATTAGCTTCTTGGCCTCAGCCAATCGATCTAGGCCCCCCTTTTGATCGCAACGAATCAGCCTTGATTGCTAGCCCGAGGCACTCTCACCCGTACGTAATAACGGCTGAGTTAAAAGGCCGGCACGGGTGCCATGCCAAGGCCAAAAAGAGCATACTCTTCCATGCTCTTTTTGGGCGCAGTCTCGCTTTTACAACCGGTCCTTTTCAACCTCTGGTTATGACTCATTTCGATTCGAAGCTCCAAGCAGCTCGCCCTTTCCTCGGGTGTGTGAATTCACTGCAACCCAAACGCCACAATAGCAGCAAGGCCTACCCTCTGGCAAGGGTGCCAAGAATAAGCACTTGAGCCGCGCTCGGAAAGAATGCATTGCACTGGTGCATCGAACAAAGGGCCAGCAAGTATTGCCACTTTAGAGCTAACCGCTGACAGCAGCATTGACCGGCCAAGCTTGAAACGCGACAGCGACGCAACATCACATGGCTGTTCACTAGAAAAAGTAGTGCGGGCCACGGCTTGCAATTTACCGACCGAAGGCTCTTACCTACACCTCCAAGCTGACTCAACGAAGATCGCTTTTTTTGAGCCACACCGACCCAAGATGTTGGCGAAGAAAGCAGACGACAAACTGCGGTCTACCAAGCTAGAGACCTGAGTTATAACGGCCAAGATAATTGGCGCGCAACAGATGCTCGCCGGGGCCAAAATATGCAAGGCTTTTTCTTGCATATTTTGGACCTTTCACTGGTGTGTATCGCGTCCAATTCATCTACTAGTTAAGCCTCAACAAGGCAGGACTCCGCATTTCATGCTCCCAAAACTTGATACTTTTTTGTGAAAGGAATTCCGTTAAAGGTGTGAGTACAACAACTACACGAAGGCTCAAGACTCGACGCATTCAGGGAAGGATTTACAACTTGCAAGAGACCATTTGCGTCGACATAAAGCCCACTGTAGTAGGTTGCTTCACTAACTACAATGTACTCCTTGCGCTCGTGTTCGTGAAGCGCAACTAGCCAAAAAACTGGCGCCGCGCTATCGAGTCTGGTAATGGCTTCGGAGTAGACGCCATTCCATTCGGAATTTACCCTCGACAAAAGGAACTTAAAAAGAGGAGTGTAGTCTCGACCCCGACGCACTTTCGCGCTCATGGAGACACGATGTGGAGAATCTTCCAGCGAGCTTTGTGCTGACCGCGTTTTAGCATTGCTTCCGCCAAATCGGTGATGAACGCCGCGTGCTTTGGTATTCACACTTCGATATAAAACCGGCTTGTCCATTTGAGGTTTAACGGCCAAGATAATTGGCGCGCAACAGACGCTCGCCGGGGCCAAAATGTGCAAGGCTTTTTCTTGCACATTTTGGACCTTTCACGGGTGTGTATCGCGTCCAATTCATCTACTAGTTATGCCTCATTGCTACTCTTTCTGCACGACGTGATGAAACCCGAGCTCGGCTTGGGCCAAGGATTCTCTGAGAAAATGCGGGCGCAAATTAATGCCCTCGAGCTTTTGGCTTGGAAACCACCGAAACTCAAGTTTCTGATTCCCTTCGATACCCATATGTGACTTGGACTTTTCCAACAACTTAGATTGAGCGCCAAGCGACGCTTCAAAGTAGAACCCAAGCTCGTGAAATTGCTCCCCAGAATATTCGAAGAAATTTTCGACGATGTAAACAAGCTGGCCGCTTTTAAGCTCTTCGCCCAGTTCTTCACGCATCTCTCGCACGATGGCGACACTACTCTCTTCACCAATTTCCACTCGACCACCAGGCAGCGCCCAAAGCTCCTCGCCGACCGTCCGATGAAGCAAAACGTGGCCTTGGTCGCGGATGATCGCGGCGGCTCGAACATTAAGTCTCTGGCCCGAAATACAGACGCTGATCATGAGGTATAACGGCAGATTTCAGCGGCGCCGGGGCGGCACGGCTTCAAACGTAGGCACCACCCGGCGCCCCGGTGTCCGCTGCAAACATTGTTATACCTCTCGCTACGAAGTGCGGTGTGACCAACAAGCATCGTTACCTACGCCATGAACAAAAGACTCAGAATAGCAGCACTGACCGCCAAATGGCAACAGGCCCAAAACGCTTCACGTTACGATGCAGCCTCGAACAACCCCAGTGCCAAAACTTCACCACGAAGACCTAGCCTTTGAGCTTGCAAAACGCGACCATACTTTGCGACGCATGCCCCAAACAGAACCCAGCTTAACCATGGCGAACCAAGACGCCCTTTCGATTCTCTGCGATGCCAACAAAACAAGTTAGAGGATGCTCGCAAAGCACCAACAACAAAGGCCAGCACTCAAATGATTGAGATTAGTGAGGAACCCAGCTTAACGCCACACTCAATTCACAAATGCTGGACCCGAGGCCAGTGTGGCTAGAACCGATTAGCAGCGTGACGCAAAGAACGACGACGCCCGAATTGCATACTGCCAAGAACTAGCCCCGAAAATTCGAAAGCACTGTCCTACGCGATAGATCGCCGGCCTTGAAAGAGCAAGCCAATTCCCCTTCTTTGCAACAAGAACAGACGACCGCAAAGAAGCAAAACTACGGTGCAGAAAAACCAGTATAACGGCAGATTTCAGCGGCGCCGGGGCGGCACGGCTTCAAACGTAGGCACCGCCCGTGAGCGCCCCGGTGTCCGCTGCAAACATTGTTATACCTCTTGCTACGAAGTTCGGAATTGCCAACAAGCATCGCTTACTACGCCATGAACTAAAGACTCAGAATAGCAGCACTGCGCACCTAAAGGCAACCGGCCCAAGACGATTGACAGAGCGATGCAGGCCCGAACAACCTCAGCGCCAAAACTTAACCACGAAGTATTAGCCTTGACGCTTGCCGATCGCGCCCATACTTGCAGCACTTGAGTTAAAAGAGAACCCAGCTTAACCATCGCAAAGCAAGACACCCTTTCGAACTTCAACGATGCCGACGAAACAAAAGAGAAGATACTCGCAAAGCACCAACAACAACGGCCAGCGCTCCGATGATTGAGATTAGCGGGGAACCCAGCTTAACGCCACACTCAATTCACAAATGCCGGACCCCTAGGCCAGTGTGGCTAGAACCGACTAGCGGCCTGACGCAAAGAACGACGAAGCCCAAATTGCATACTGCCGAAAACTAGCTCCGAAAATTCGAAAGTACTGTCCAACGCGATCGACCACCGGCCCCCAAAGAGCAAGCCAATTCCCCTTCTTTGCAACGAGATCAGGAGGCCTTAAAGAAGCAAACCTACGGTGCTGAAAAACCAGTATAACGGCTCAGTTGAAAGGCGGGCACGGGTGCCGCGCCAAGCACAAGAAGAGCAGACTCTTCCCTGCTCTTCTTGTGCGCAGTCTCGCACTTACAACCCGTCCTTTCGAACGTATAGTTATGACTCGACAGGCGGCTCTTAGCATGGAGTTTACGAAGTATTCGCAGCTGCAAACATCAAGGTCGGCCCTAGATCGCGAAATCAGAAGTCAGTTCATTCGACTGGACAGCAAAGATGCTTTCCGGATATGCCAAACCGAAATCGGTGGAGTGTTATAAGTCCAGCATCGCTTTGGACCCCATCAATGCAGAGTTCTGCACGAAGCGGAGGTGAGCTGTAGTAAGGACCATTGTCGCCGGGTACATCTCCTTGCGCTCTTGGGGGGTGTACGTAACCAGCAATGTGCATCATTTCGTGCAATAGCGTTTGGGAAATTTCCCGGTCACCAAGCGGGAAAAGATTATTGAAATTAATCGAAACTTTGTATCCTCCGACCTCAGCGCTCGCGTTTGCTTCGGGATTTGTAGAAATATTGTGATGAATCGCTTTGCTATACGCCGCGATAACCCCGGATTTTTCAACAGGTCCTAAAAATCCACATGATTTTGCTCGAAAAAGAGCAAATGCGTGTCGCTGCATCACCCTTAGGCGCTGCCCTTCACTAATTCCATCAGCGAAGTTAAAATTTTTCATCATCCCCGTATGTAGCCACCGGGCAAGAGGAACCGATCCGGGTAAAGTGGTTTTGAAAACATGACACGCAATGGTTTCAAAAACATAACCGTACTGAGGAGCGAGCTCTCCTTGCGGATCTATCGTATAAAAGTGATCTCCACTTGCGTTATTTATCCAACGAAAAAGCGGTACAGTATTTGCTTGAGGTACTCCGAATACATAGCAGGAAACTCCCTCGAATTTGTATCCATACTGCGGCGCCAACTCCCCATTTGGATCGACTGTGTAAAAGTGATCCCCTGTGGCCGGGCTTAGCCATCGAAAAAGTGGGGTGCTTCCCGGTAGATTGGTACCGAGCACACGGCAACATTCCAAACTCTCCAGTTCATAACCGTAAAGTGATGCAAGCTCCCCACCTGGATCAGTGCAGTAGAAATGGTCGTTTGACATGATGCTCCTTTAAAAAAAGAAAAACTCACAAATCTTAGCAAATCGCGATTCAACCAATCGAGTTATAACGGCCGAGATGAACGGCGCGCGGCCGATGCTGGCAAAGTTCAAATTGTGCGAGACTCTTCCTCGCACAATTTGAATCTTTTACCGGTGCTACCCGCGTCCGTTCTATCCACTGGTTATACCTGTGGCCACGAAGACCAGTATTGCCAACGAGCATCGCTACCTACGCCATGAATTAAAGACTCAGAATAGCAGCACTGAGCACCAATTGGCAACAGGCCCAAAAAGATTACCGATGACATGAGGCCGAGAACACTAGCCGAACCAAAACCTCTCCACGAAGTGCTTGCCATGGAGCTTGCCAAACGCCGCCATACTTTCTGATGCCCGCACCTCATGGGACCCAGCTTAACCTTGGTGAAGCAAGATACCCTGCCGAATTTCGGTAATGCCACAAGACCAGAGAGAAGCTGCCCGCAAAGCATCGACAACACCGGCCAGCACTTCACTGATTGAAACTAGCGGGGAACCCAGATTAACCCCTCACAATTCACAAACCCTGGAACCCGAAACCGGTGTGGCTAGAACCGATCGGCAGTGCAACGCAAAGCAAAGCGATGGATGATTTTCGGGATAGGCCAAACACACTTGGCGCGACCTACTGCCATGGTGCCGCGATACTTGTTACGATACTTTACTCATGCTTCGATGAGCACTCAGCCAGAGCAATTGATTGCCCATTGCGACGAGCTGATGAGGCCTTCGCAAAGCAAAATTACACTGCTTCAAAAAAAGTATAACGGCAGATTTCAGCGGCGCCGGGGCGGCACGGTTTCAAACGTAGGCACCACCCGTGAGCGCCCCGGTGTCCGCTGCAAACATTGTTATACCTCTCGCTACGAAGTTCGGTGTGACCAACTAGCATCGCGACCTACGCCATGAACCAAAGACTCAGAATAGCAGCACTGAGTGCCAAATGGCAACAGACCCAAAACAATCGCCGTTGCGATGCAGCCTCGAACAACCTCAGCGCCAAAACTTCACCACGAAGCACTGACCTGGGTGCTTGCCAAACGCGCCCATACTTTGTGACGCATGCCCCAAACTTAACCCAGCTTAACGATGGCGAAGCAAGACACCCTTTCAGATTTAGCGATGCCAACAAAACAAGATAGAAGTTACTCGCGAAGCACCGACAACAAAGGCCAGCACTCGGAGGATTGAGTTTAGTGGGGGACCCAGCTTAACGCCACACTCAATTCACAAATGCCGGACCCTAGGCCAGTGCGGCTAGAACCAATTAGCAGCGTGACGCAAAGAACGACGCAGCACGAATTGCATAATGCTGAAAACTAGCACCGAAAACTCGAAAGCACTGTCCTACGCGATAGACCACCGGCCTTCAAAGAGCAAGCCAATTCCCCCTCTTTGCTTCGATCACGGGCGGCCTTGAAGAAGCAAAACTACGGTGCTGAAAAACCAGTATAACGGCTCAGATAAACTGCGCGCCGCCGACGCCTGCAAGGTTCAAAGTGTGCGAGGCTTTTTTTCGCACGCTTTGAACCTTTAACGGGTGCTACTCGCGTCAGTTTCATCGTCTAGTTAGCCTTTAGACCCACGATTCTTAGCATGCGATATTACCCCGAGAACAACGGAAAAAAGATACCAACTCCGACCTAAAAAAAAATACCAAACTTGGAAGTAAGGCAAACAAAAACCTTGCGATAGGTTGTTTTCTCAAAGACAGGTATGACAAAAACTAGGCCCAGCAAAAGAGCACATAACGAGATACGAACCCGATTGCCTAGAACAATCAGTGCGTGATCGTACATCGTACGATACTCTCCTCGCCACAAGAACTCCCGTAACGCGGCCGCATGAACATCCTCTTCAACAACTCTGGGTGTACGGAAATTGAAATCGTTCCATAGCAGCGGGTGATTCGTTTTCAAGTGAAATCGAAACTTTCTATCGAAGAAAAACAGCACACCTCCACAAACCAGAACCCAGACGTGCAAAGCTATAAAGATGCCATCAATCACGGCACACACGGGTGTTTCCTCTAAAGGTTAACGGCCGAGATCAGCGGCATTTGAGGCCGTGCGGAATTTGCGGTAGCAAATTTCGCACGGGGTCAAATGACCGTTGCATCCAAAAGTTATAGCTGCCGCCCACATGGATGATTTCGAAAGCAAAAACAAGGCCTAAATTGACGCATCTCGATAGGCCTTAAGAACCAAATTCATCCGAGTTTGATAACCGAGGCCTTGAGACTTAAACCAATCCAAAACGTCGCTGTCGACTCGCAGTGAAATGGCTTCCTTCGGCGGAACAGGCTTCAAACCTTTGCGCACGATGCCTCGGACAATATGCTTTACATCTGCCTCGGGATGCTCGGCAGTGATCTTCACTGCCTTCAACTGATTCTTGACTGAACTTTTAGCCAGCGATGGCTTTGAAGAGAATTTCTTCTTCGCGCTTTGTCGCTCGGCGGAATGAGATAACGTGGATTTCATCTTCTGTCTCGGTGTGGCAAATTGATACAACATCCCCTCGGAAAAAGCCTAATGTAATGAACCTTTGCTCATAGTAGGCCATGCGATCATCTTCGTAGGTATAGGTTGTTCCTCCGAAAACCTCTTCTGCATCGGCGAAATCGTAGCCATGATCGATCAGGTTCTGTTCCCGCTTCTTTGGATCCCAAGTAAATCGCATCTACCGATTGTATATACATTCCTGAAAACTTGCAAGGATTCCTTCGCTATAACGGCCAAGATAAGCTGCGCTTAGCCGATGCCTGCAAAGTTCAAAGAATGCGAGACTCCTCCTCGCACTCTTTGAATCTTTAACCGGTGCTACCCGCGTCAGTTTCATCGTCAAGTTAGCGCTCTTCATACTGCTCAACCGTTACGGAAATAGCCGCCGATATCGGCCCGCTTCGACGACGGAATAAAGAGTCGATACTTTCATCTGCCAGGCCATCAAAAAGATAGCCTTCTTTACATTTCATCAGGAGATCAGAGATGAAATTCTCGATGCGCCATCCATTGCGCGCATCTTTGGCCGACGAAACCAAGCCCGATAGATCAAGGAAGCTCGGAGCGTAGCCTTTTGGCTTATTGAGCAAAAAAGCTCTAAGTTTGCCGTAAGGTACGACTCGCGCCCCACCGTTGCCTCTTGCGCCCAAACGAATTGGAGCCTTTACCGGAAGATGATAAGTAGCTGGGACAACCCAAGGGTTATACAGTAAATAATGGACAGGGATTTTGGATTCGGCCTCATAAGATTCGATTGCTTCAAATTGCTTATCGCGATTGATAAGCATTTTGTATTTCGAATTTTCGCCAAAACTAAACTGATGCGGCGACGCAATTGAGGCTGTCTTTGGCGCTCCAGGAAGGAGCCTTCCAAAACCGATATGGAAATCGCCAATCGACTCTTCAACCACACCATGCTGATCTGGATACAGCCTTTTGCTTTGAAGCAGTGCTACCTTACTACCGATTGTACTGCCTAGCTTTTTCGCAAAAACTAACACTCCGATATCAGCGATTTCCCAATCGAAGTAGTGGCGCATACCGCCAAGATAGTGAACATCAATTCGCACCGCCCATCCAGGTGCAACGACATGGGCACCGCTAAACTGAGATAGGTGTTCAATGAGAGTCAAATCGAGCGAAGGCTCCGGGCAATTAGGGACTCTGGCGATTTTTTCAGAGAGCCTAGAATTGCTTTTCGCAAAGACCTTCTTGACAAACTGATGAACTTCAATTGGGAACACAGGTAATGGCGTCATATCGCTAACGAGGATGTATTAAAACCCGATTTTCGGCGCAAGCCATCGAATTAATTTTGTGTAGGTTCAGCATGCCCTATTCTGGCCGATGATCGCGAATTTGGGTAGGGCTTTGCACTGAATTTGGTTTGGCGCTCTTTACGC
>JANLRI010000587.1:0-14099 GCA_031361565.1 Betaproteobacteria bacterium
TCTTGATCCAACGGGTGGCTTCAATGAAGTCCACCGCATAGTTGTTGTGCTCCTCGATACCGGTGGCGATTGCAAATATGTTGGGATCGAAAATAATGTCTTCGGGAGGGAAATCGAGCCGCTCGACCAGCAAGCGATAGGCCCGCTCGCAAATCTCAGTTTTGCGCGCATAGGTGTCGGCCTGACCCTTCTCATCGAAGGCCATCACGATTACCGCCGCACCATAGCGTTGGCACAAACGAGCTTGGCGAATGAATTCGGCTTCGCCTTCTTTCATCGAGATTGAATTCACGATGGACTTGCCCTGTACGCATTTCAAACCGGCTTCGATCACACTCCACTTCGAGCTGTCAATCATGATCGGCACGCGCGAGATATCGGGCTCCGAGGCAATCAGGTTTAAAAAGCGCGCCATCGCCTTGACCGAATCCAACATGGCTTCATCCATATTGATGTCAATCACCTGGGCGCCATTTTCAACCTGCTGACGAGCCACGCTCAGCGCCTCGTCGTATTGCTCATTCAAAATCAAGCGCGCAAAGGCCTTGGAACCGGTCACATTGGTGCGCTCGCCTACATTGACAAAGAGCGTACTGTCATCAATGTTGAAGGCCTCAAGGCCTGACAGGCGAAGGGCCGAGGGTCGCTCCGGAATCTGGCGAGGTTTGAGCCCTTGAATGGCCTCACGAATGGCGCCAATGTGCTCAGGGGTGGTGCCGCAGCAGCCGCCCGCAATATTCACAAAGCCTGACACGGCAAAGTCTTTCAGGAGCGCAGAGGTATCTTCTGGCGTTTCATCAAAGCCGGTCTCAGCCATCGGGTTGGGCAGACCGGCGTTCGGATACACGCAAATGTAGGTGTCGGCCTTGTTGGCAAGCTCTTCAATATACGGGCGCATCAGGGCCGCTCCGAGGGCGCAATTCAAGCCAACAGTCGTCGGACGTGCATGGCGCACCGAATTCCAAAAGGCTTCCACTGTTTGACCCGACAAGATCCGCCCCGAAGCATCGGTGACCGTACCCGAGATCATAAGTGGTAAACGCGCCAAGCCCTGGGCCTCGAGCGTATCCATGGCCTCGGCATAGGCAAAGAGCGCGGCTTTCGCATTCAAGGTATCGAAGATGGTTTCCAGCAGGACCAGATCAATGCCGCCCTCGATCAACCCTTCAAGCTGCTCCAGATAGGCGGCTCTCAATTCTTCGAAATGAGTATTGCGGGCACCGGGGTCATTCACATCAGGCGAAATTGAAGCGGTGCGTGGTTGCGGCCCCAGTGCTCCGGCGACCAGTCGGCGCTGATCCGGGGTACTGAACTCGTCGCGCGCCTGACAAGCCAAGCGCGCCGAGGCGACATTCATTTCACGGGCATAGGACTCCAGGCCGTAATCGGCCTGGGCAACGCGAGTCGCCCCGAAGGTATTGGTCTCGATAATGTCCGCACCTGCCTTCAAGTACTCCCGATGAATCTCGAGAATGACATGGGGCTGAGTAATCGACAAAAGTTCGTTATTGCCGCGCAGATCGGAGCCATGATGCCCAAGTCGCTCACCGCGAAATTGCGCTTCGCTGAGCTTGTAACGCTGAATCATGGTGCCCATGGCGCCGTCGAGAATCAAGATTCGCGAGCGCATCGCGTCCCGCAGGACATTTTGCCCTCGCGAACGGCGAGTGGGCTCCGTGGTCGGGGAGGCAGACGAGATAGGGCGGGCGGAGGTTGCCGAAGCAGTTGTTGAGGTCTCAGCCTGGGACATGGCGGTCAATAGTTTCTTACTCATCCGCGCATTTTAGACGCCTGCACTTAAGGCCACAACTCTCGAGGACTTGAAACCGTGAGGTTTTACCAGCCCAGGCAGGCTTTAGAATGGAGCTGCGACTCTATTTAACCCATAACCCCCTCTGAGCGAAACCATGGCTGCAAACTTTTCTGTGAACACTCCCGCCCTACATCAATGGATTGTGCAACTCTTCGAAACAGCAGGTTCCTCAGCGCTCGAGGCCAAGCTCACCGCCGATCACCTGGTCGGCGCGAATCTTGCGGGCCATGATTCACATGGCGTAGGCATGGCGCCGCGCTACGTGAATTCGTATTTGAACAATGAATTGCAGCTCAACCAAAAGATCTCGATGGTGGCCGATACTGGCTCAATGTTGGTGGTGGATGGGCAAAGAGGAATGGGCCCATCAGTGGCCGATCAAGCCATGGACATGGCCATCGAGCGTGCCCAGAAGCACGGCGTCGTGGCGGTTGGTCTGCGCAACGCGCATCACATTGGACGCATTGGTCACTGGGCGGAAAAAGCCGTGGCCGCCGGAATGATTTCAGTTCATTTCACCAATGCCTTGTCGCGCCCGGCCATGGTGGCGCCTTTCGGCGGTGCCGAAGGCCGCTTTGTCACCAATCCATTTACGGTCGGCATTCCCCGCCCCAACGGCGATCCAATTGTGCTCGACTTTGCGACCAGCGCCCTGGCCCATGGCAAGGTGCGCGTGGCCCATAACAAGAAGGTCAAAGTGCCGATGGGCTCCCTGATTGATTCGAAGGGCAATGCGACCGACGATCCGGGTGTCATGTTCCCCGCGCCAGGAGAGGAAGATTCTCTCGGCGCCTTGGTGACCTTTGCCGAGCATAAAGGCTATGCGCTCGCCATGGTGTGCGAGCTTTTAGGGGCCGCGCTCACGGGCGGCGAGACCACCCAGCCCGTCAATTACCCCAAGCGATACGGCATCTGGAACAATATGTTTACTCTCGTCTTGGACCCCAAGAAACTGGGTACTCAAAACCGTTTTGAAACTGAGGCCGCAAGCTTCGTAGAGTGGGTGAAGTCAGCCCGGCTCAGTGCTGCCGGTGAGGCGCTAGGGGGCATCATGATGCCGGGCGATCCCGAGCGAAAAATGCGGGCGGCGCGAGCCTCGTTGATTCCGATTGATGCCGGCACCATGGCACAGATGGACGAGGCGGCCGCAGCGGTCAACGCGCGCATGGGTGGCAAGCTCACGGCCTTGTCTAAGCTTGCGAGTTAAGTTCAGTACCGCCCAACCAAGGCCTACGTCATGTCCCACAGTATTCATCTCACGGTCGACTTTGGTGACTGCGATCCTGCCGGCATTGTTTTTTACCCCAATTTCTATCGCTGGTTTGATCGCGGCACCCATGCACTAGCGCGTAGCGTGGGCCTAAGCATGGCGCAGCTCAAAGCCGAGCGTGGCTGGATTTGCTGGCCGCTGGTGGATACGGGTGCAAGCTTTATTTCCCCTGCGGCGCCTGGTGATGAGCTCAGTCTTGAGACGAGTATCTCAGAATGGGGGCGCAAGACCTTTAGGGTCAGTCATGTCGTTAAGCACGGAGAGCGCTTGGTGTGTGAGGGCTTTGAGGTGCGCATCATCGCGGTGCCGCGCGAAGACAACCCGAGCCTGCTGCGCACACTTGAATTGCCGGACTGGATGGCGGATCAGTTTAGAGTGAAGGCCGAGGCGCGCAAATAGCGTCCCTTCGCTCTCGTTATTTGCGCCTAGTTCGCTGCACCCCTAGTATGCCGCGTCACAAATTCTCTGCAACTAGTCCTTCTAGCACTTAGTTCTTGAGTAGTTGCGCCAGGCCGGCCGCCTGCATGACTTGTACTCCGTTTACCTCGGCAAAGCGTCGCGCCTTTTCCCCCAGGGGCTCTAAGGCGATAAGGGTGCAGTCAGCGGCGCCATGATCGGCTTTCGTTGCGTGTAAGAGTCGCACACTCTCTTCGCTGTGTTGCGCGGCTTTCCAGCGCTTGGCGCAAACCACTCCGGTTCGTCCGGCGCGGGTAATCACAAAATCGGCCGGTCCGTCCAGTTTTTTGACGGAATAGCCGTCACGACGAAAGGCGTTTTCAAGCTCGGCTGAGAAGGTGGCCCAAGAATTCTCCCGTACCCTGACCGCAATCGCCTCCACTTTTTTGCGGCTGGGCAAGCGCAATTGGCGGGTCAGTGACATGCCACCGATCACTATAAACACCATGCCACCAAAAGCACCATAGAGCCAAAGCTCAGCGGGCAAGAACGCCTTGGAGAGCATGACGAAACCGAGCGCGATTGCAAAGCTGATCCACCAGGACGAGCGCAAGAGAACTGCAAACAACGAGTTCTTTGGCAATTTGATCATTTTGTAAGGCATCCGAAAAGTGAGCTAGGGGGAGAATATAAACTGAAGGCTAGTTTTCGTTAAACGGCTACAAAGGGCCACTGCCATGTCAGCTCCTACCCCCTCGCTCCAATCAAACTTACTGATGCTCGATTCGATTGGTTATGTGGCTCAACCTGATTTCGAGATTGCCGACAAGCTGATTGTTTCCGGCTCACACGGCGGTACGGCGGCGGCGGGCTATATCCTTGATCACCCACAAAAGCCACGACTAGTATTTTTCAATGACGCCGGTGGCGGCAAAGATGATGCGGGTATCGCCGGACTGGCGCTTCTCCAGGAAGTAGGTGTGGCCGCGTGTACCTACTCCCACTTGAGTGCTCGCATCGGTCAGGCCCAAGACGGGCTGGCGCATGGCGTGATCAGTCACTGCAATGCCTTGGCTCATGGCGAAGGCTTATTGCCCGGTGCTTCGGTTCGTACTGCACTTCAGCCTTTCATGTTGACTGATGGCACTGTCCAGGTTTCGATGGATGTTTCTGCTGATGTTTCGCCGGATGATTCCTTTGGTTTTTCGTCTCGTAGCGTTTCTAAGGTCGTTTCGGCATACGACCCGCCCGGTGATATCTCAATGCAACACCTTGAGCCGGACCCACTCGGCCCGCCCCTGCGGCGCTTTAAAGAGCCAAGCTATCAAACGATCGCTGCTAACCTCACCGACTTGAGAACGCAAATTGACACTCTCGATGACAGCATTATTGGGCTGATGGCCAAGCGCGCCATGCTGGTCAAGGACGCAGCGCGCTTCAAGGCCGATCACTTCCAGGTCAGTGCACCGCAGCGGCAGGCGGAAGTCTTCACTAAGGCTAGACAGCGCGCCATGCGTCACAATCTTGGTTTCGAGGGTTTCGAGGACGTCGTGGAAAGAAGCTTCCGCACCATGGTGGCCCAGTTTGTCGCAAAAGAGTCCCTCTATTTCGACCAGCTTATTGCCCTCCCTCCGCAGCCATGAAAACAAAAGAAATGAAATGGAAATTTCAAGATATGCACTCTTTTAAGAAGCCGTTGATCTCGCCCACGGTTCTAATGCGATTACGGCACCGTTTAAAGTTCGCCCTAGCGTTATGTTCTGGTCTAGGCCTGGGGCTTTTGCAAACCCAAAGTTACGCTCAAGCGAGCGACTGGCCTACACGCCCCGTGAAACTGATTGTGCCTTTTGGCCCCGGCTCCACACCCGATATATTTGCAAGATTGGTTGGTGATCGGCTCAGCCAAAACCTCAAGCAAGCCTTCATCATTGAGAACCGTCCGGGCGCGGGCGGCAATATCGGCACCAATGCGGTGGCCAAGGCGACGGGTGACGGTTACACCATCGGCATCTCGATCACCGGACCTCTGGTCAATAACACCGTGTTGTATAAGAGCTTGCCTTATGACCCCTTCAAGGATTTGGCGCCCATCACTCTGGGAGCGATCCAACCCAACATCCTCACGGTGCCGACCAGCTTGGGGGTGACTACTCCGAAAGAGTTTTTTGATCTCTTGAAAAAGAACCCCGGCAAATACAACTATGCCTCGGTAGGTGCAGGTACGGTGGCGCATTTATCGATGGAATTAATCAAGGCCAAGACCGGTACCTATATCGTTCACATTCCCTATCCCTCCTCACCTGCTGCCGTGACCTCCATGTTAAGTGGCGACACCCAAATGGCCTCGTTGGCACCGTCGGCGATTATTCCGCAGGTGAAAGCAGGCAAGCTTAAGGCCCTTGCGGTATCGACGGCACAGCGCTACCCTGGCCTGGACCTGCCGACGTTCAAGGAAATAGGCATCCCCGATGTTGAGGCAACGGCATGGATAGGTGTAGTAGTGCCAAGCAGTACCCCGGCTGTCTTGATCGACAAGATCAATCTCGAGTTTGTCGCAGCGATGAAGAGCCCGGAGGTACTCGAAAAACTGCGCGCTCAATACATGGAGCCGATTGGCAATTCACCCAAAGCTTTTGCGGAGTTTATGCAGAGTGAGCTTAAGCGCTGGAAGCCGATTATTGAGCGGGGGAAGGTTAGTTTAGATTGACTGCTGGGCACAACACCGCCGGCTTGGGCCGTTCAAAATTTCGATGACACAGATTTATGAGCGGCATACATGTCTTCACGACACTCCAGCTTGGAGACTGCTGCTTGCTCAATGCTCATGGCCTTGGCCACTTCCACTTGCGTCACGTCGCGGGATTTGCGCAGCTCCTGAAGCTGCATCTCCACAAGTATGGCTTCGGCCCGAGCGGCCGCGCGTGCCTGAGAGTCAGGTGACATTTTTGCGCGTAGGTCACTGAATTTCTTAGCCATTGATCTGCCCTTCATTTTTCAACGTTTCAATGTGTATGTCATACAGCTTGTTGGACATTATTCCTCTTGAAAACTATGCCTTCAAAGGAATATTCATCATCCGTTGAAACTTTGAAAGGATCTTTGAAGGTCGCACCTGAGTAACTACCAGCCTCGCTCGTTGGTTTTGCAAAAAGTCGGTCATCAATCATGGATACGGGGTTTCAAGTATTCCCTACGTTCAGCGACCACTTGCCAAGGCCACCACCCCCAAAGCAATCAGCGTCGCCCCCAAAAGGCGTCGCTTAACCTCCCCCTCCTTAAGCAGCTTAGCCCCCAGAAACGCCGCCACCAGCATGGACACTTCGCGAGCCGGAGCAACATGACTGATCGGCGCCTTTTGCATGGCCGTAAGCACCAGGATATAACCCAATGGCGACACCATGCCCACGCCCATCACATAGCGCCAGGACTGCTTCCAGGCAAGCTTAAGATCAACTCTCTGTTGCAGCACAATCGGCAACAACATCGCGCCGCGCACGGGTGCGCAGATCCAGTCAAACACGAGCGGGGCAATCAGCAAATACTTGACCGCGTAGCCATCCAGCAGGGTGTAGGTGGCGATGCAAGCACCGGTCATCATGCCCCACAGCAACCCCGCCTTGACCTTCGGGCTATGGACTTTATTGCGATCCAGTAGCGCGACGCCACCGGCGATAGTAAAGGTGCCGAACACGACCAGTAACAGGCCCAGCACCGAATAGAGCGTGGGCTGCTCACCCAATAAAAGAATCGCACCGCTTGCTGACAACAATGGCCCTGTCCCTCTCGCGAGTGGGTACACGATGGACAGGTCCGAGCGCGCATAGCCGGTTTGCAGCACAAAAAAATAGAGGTTGTGCACCACGCAACTGGCCGCGATCCACCACCAGCCGTGGCCCGAAATGCCCAGGCCCGTATCCCTGAAGAACCACCACACAAAGGGGGCATACACAACGGTCGATACGGCCGAACACAGAAGCGAAAAAGCCAAGGGATGAACCTGGGCCTTCTTAACCCAGAAGTTCCAACTCGCATGCAGCACGGCTGCCACGAGCACCATGGCCAGTGCGTCTAGGGGCATGGCCCCTCGGGAAGGCCGCCTCTAAAGCCCAAGATGGGCACGGGCTTTGTGATTCACCGATTCAATATCTAAGCCCACTACCCGTTTGTAACCAAGGGCGATTTCTTCAAGCTCCGCTTGCGATGCCACATCATGCACATGCTTGAAGCCCTTCGGTGCACGCTCTTCAAACACCTCCAGCACATAGTCGGGGCCTTGGGCGCGATTGGCCGCCACAATCTTGGCGCACTTGGGCAGGCGCTCGGATTCATAGCGCTCCAGTGAAGCCTTGACCGTGGCCACTTCAGCGCCTTCGAGTTGATCCGCCAGGCAGCGCGCATCGAGTATCGACTGCGTGGCGCCATTACTGCCAATCGGGTACATTGGATGGGCCGCGTCGCCCAACAAGGTCACGCAGCCGTAAGTCCATTGAGGCAGGGGATCGCGATCCACCATCGGGAATTCGAACACGCGCTCGGCGCCGGCCAGGAGCTTCGGGACATCCAGAAAGTCGAAGGTCCAGTCAGCAAACTGGGGCGCAAACACGGAGCGATCCACTTCGCGGTTCCAATCATCTTTGGGAGGAGTATCACCGCCTACCCTTAGCTCGGCGATCCAATTAATTAAGGAGCGACCTTCTTTGGCATACTTTTGGCTGATCGGATACGTGACCAGTTTATGGCTCGCGTTTCCGGCCATCACCATAGTACGGCCATCTAAAAAAGGTTTGCCGATAGTGGTGGCACGCCACAACACACAGCCCGAATATTTGGGAGGGCCTTCATGGGGATAAAACTGGCGGCGAATCGGGGAGTGAATACCATCGGCGCAGACAATGACATCGGCATGTTCGGTGCGGGTCGCACCACTGGCTCGGTGCACTAGCGTAATGGTCCCAGCATCAGGATCAACCTGGGTGGTTTCCCAACCAGTATGAACAGCACCGGGATCGAGGCGCTTCATGGCGGTCTCCAACAGCAGCATTTGTAACTCGCCGCGGTGTATGGAGAATTGAGGCACCAAGTAACCCGCAGCCAAGCCGCGCGGCTCGGCCCATACCTGTTGACCGAGACGGGAGTAATAGGCCACTTGGGAGGTTTCGATACCGGTCGCGCGCAGCTCTTCGAGCAGGCCAAGCTGCGCCAGTTCGACGATGGCGCTAGGTTGAACATTAATGCCCACGCCCAGAGGCTTGACAACGGCTGCCGACTCAAACAGAAGGGGTTTAAAGCCTCGTTTATGCAGCATCAGCGCCAGCGCTGTGCCCCCAATACCTGCACCGGAGATAATAATTTTCATGACTACATTCTAAGCCAGGGCGCCTCCACCCCAGCAATAAACGGGCGCAAATTTGAAGGCAGCCGACATCGCGCGGAACAGGGTTTCTCCCGCGCCCTAAAAAATCATGGCGGAGCTTGCCGTCGATTTAACCTTGCCGCTCGGGCATGTGTAGCACCAGGCCCGCAAGGTCCGAGCGCATTTCAATTTGGCACGAGAGGCGGCTATTAGGGCGACGCTCGCTAGCCACCTGGCTGAGCATGCTGTCTTCGTCATCGTTTGGCGGACCGACCTTGTCGAGCCAGACGGGGTCGACATAAACATGACAGGTGGCGCAGGCCAGGCAACCGCCACACATGCCCTCAATTCCATCGACGCCGTCGAAGACGGCGGCCATCATCAGGTTATTGCCGAGTTCGACTTCGAGCTCGGTGACTTGTTGAGTGTGGGAAACATAGTGAACAATCGGCATGGGCAAACTCGGCTCTCAAATTGGCGGGTTCAACACTCGGCTCGTTGCCGAGTGCATCGCGTCGCACTTCAAAATTTCAGCGCAAGTGTAATGCAACGGCATTCGCAACGCGCGAAAGCTGTCCGTCTCGGCACCAGGCCACATTCGGCTTCAGTGTTAAAGGTCGCTGCGCGCTGCGAACTTTAAAAGCATCACTTGAACAAGCCCAAGGGGTCAGGCCAAACTGAGTTACCGGTCCGCGGATCGCTGACCATCTGATCACTTCTCAGGTGATGCACTGGACTGGCTACCAAGTCCATTTGCATTTGGTCGACGCTACGACCGGCTTCGGGAAGCTTGAGAAGCTGTAAGGCGCGCGCGCAGAAAATCACAAAGTCCGTCCCTTCGAAGCAGTTTTGGAGCGGCCTTAAGACAGACGGTCGGGTTTCGGCACTGAACGTTGCGCCAGCATTTCCTTGAGCAGATCGAGTTTCAACTTGGCCGCGTCTTGCGCTAAGGGCTTGGCACTGGCCGTACTCGCAGTCAACTTCATTTCGCCAATAAATCGAGACACTTGTTGACGTTGACTGTCGCGCACACGCTTTCGTTCTTTGCACCAGGAAATGGTCAAGCTGCGTTGTGCACGGGTCACCGCCACGTACATGAGGCGACGCTCTTCCTCGATACGGCCTGCAAAACCGGCTTCGGGTGCCTCGGCATTTTCGGCTGTTTCTTCGTTCACAAAATCAGCCTCCCGATGATGTGGCAAGATCCCTTCTTCGCAACCCACAATAAATACATGCGGATATTCCAAACCCTTGGCGGCGTGAATCGTACTCAGGCGCACGGCGTCTTGGTCGGAGTCTTTTTTATCGAGCTGAGAGAGCAGCGCTAAATCCTGAGCGACCGTCATCAGGCTTTGCGACTCGCCGCTTGGGCTATCTTCGGCGCGCTTCTTGATCCAAGCCACAAAATCCAAAACATTTTGCCAGCGGGTCAGCGCGGTTTTATCATCGCTCTGATCCATAAGATGGGCTTCGTAATCAATCGCCTTGAGAAGCTCACTAAAGAGTCCGGCTGCAGGTTCTTTTTGGGATCGATCATGCATGCGATTGATGAAGGCGCCGAAGGTTCGCATCGCCTCAAGCTGCCTTGCCTGCACCCGATTCTCAAAACCCGCTTCGAACATGGCTTCGAACATTGAGCACTGGCGCTCAGCGGCATATTGGCCCAGCGCTTGTAAGGTCTGGTTGCCGACACCGCGTTTTGGTGTAGTGATGGCACGAATCAGGGCCGGGTCGTCGTCATCGTTGACCAGTAAGCGCAAATAAGCCATTAGGTCACGGATCTCGCTGCGGTCAAAGAACGATTGGCCGCCACTCAAGATGTAAGGAATCTTCTCTAACCGCAAAGCCTTTTCGAAAATACGCGCTTGATGATTACCGCGATACAGCACCGCAAAATCACTGTATTTTCCTCGGATCTCGAACTTCTTGGCTTGCAGCCGTTGAATGACGAGACGCGCTTCCAACTCGTCGTCATCCGCCTGTACGACTGCAATCGGGTCACCCGGGCCGAGCTCGGACCAGAGCGTCTTAGGATAGAGCTTGGGGTTGAGTTCGATCAAAGCATTGGCGGCATGCAAAATGGCCTGGCAGGAGCGATAGTTTTGCTCCAGCTTAATGACTTGCAGGCTTGGAAAATCCACGGATAAGCGCTTGAGGTTTTCCAAGGTGGCGCCGCGCCAACCGTAGATTGATTGGTCATCATCGCCGACTGCGGTGAACGCTTGACGCGGTCCAACCAACAACTTTAAAAGCTCATATTGGCAGGCGTTGGTATCTTGATACTCGTCGACCAATAGGTAGCGCAGACGTTCGCGCCAATGTTGCAGAGCAGCCAGATCCGTTTGGAATAATTTTACCGGGAGGCCAATGAGGTCATCGAAGTCTACCGCCTGATAGGCCTTCAAGGTCGCATGGTATTCACGGTACACCCGAGCGAACTGGCTCTCCTGATCTTTCTTAGCGGTCGCCACGGCTTGATCGGGAGCGACCAGATTGTTCTTCCAAAGCGAAATGCTGGAGATACAGGCGCGAATCAGTTTTCGGTCAGTGGTGGCCAAGGCCGATTGCACAATCCCGTTCACGTCATCGGAGTCGAGAATCGAAAATTGTTTTTTAAGCCCGAGACTGGCGCCATGAGTTCTTAAAATTCTTACACCCAGAGAGTGAAAGGTACACACCAAGGGGGTGTTCTTGGCGCTGTCGTCCTTATCGTTGAGCGCTTCCAGGCCGCGGCCAAAGGCATCGGACTTAGGTCGAGTGATGCCCCCTAGACCCTTCAGACGCTCCTGCATCTCAATCGCGGCTTTATTGGTGAAGGTAATCGCTGCAATGCTTGAAGGTGTCAAGCCGGAGGCGACCAGGTGCTGAATCTTGTGGGTGATGACTCGGGTTTTGCCGCTGCCCGCGCCGGCTATCACCATGCTGGGCCCATCCAGGTAGCGAATGGCTTGACGCTGCGCCGGGTTAAGCGTCGCAAGGTGATTTACAGGTCCGGAGGTCAATACAACTCGCGATGGGGCTTAGGCTAAGGGGTCGGCTTTAAATTTCTAGAGGATCGACTTCGAGTTGCCAGCTCAAATCACGCTTGGCAGGCGGAGTATGGCTTCGAATGATTTCAAGCCATTCTCGGAGAAAGGTCTGCAAAACCTTACGGGAGCGCGATTCTACCAAGAGCTGGGCGCGCGAAAAGTGCGCGAGCTTGGCAAGGGGCATAGGTACGGGATCGTGAATCGTGATGTCTAATTTACCGGCGTCCTCGCTTTGCGTACTGTGATCGCCGATCCATTGGAACGCACTTTGTTTCGCGGCGGCGAGCCAGGCCAGTGCCTGGGGCATACCCAGGGCTCGCACTCTGAGGAGCGCCTGATATTGGTAAGGTGGGAAAGCCACTTGTTGTCTTTCACTGAGCTCCTGAGAGGCAAAGCTCACGTAATCCTGCGCAATAAGGGCTTTAAAAAGAGGGTCTTCGGCAAAGCGAGTTTCGATCAACACCGTACCGCGCGGCGTATTGGGATTCGGTTTCACACGCCCCGCTCGCCCAGAGACTTGCATCAGACTAGCAAAGAGACGTTCTCGCGCCCGGAAGTCGCCACTATAAAGTGCGCCGTCACAATCCAAAACGACCACAAGGTTGAGGTTTTGAAAATCGTGGCCCTTGGCCAGCATTTGGGTGCCCACTAAAAGATCGGCCTCGCCCGCATGGACTTCCTGCAAGATCTCCTCAACTGCACCCTTTCGTTTCGCAACGTCGCGATCCACTCTGCGTAAACGGGCGGAGGGAAAGCGTGTTTTTAAAGTTTGCTCCAGGCCTTGAGTGCCTTGCCCCAATGGCTCGAGATGTGACGCTCCGCAACCGGGACATTGGCGGGGCACCTTTTGCTCCTGACTGCAGTGGTGGCAAATGAGTTTATAGCCACTCTTGAGTTTATGCAGCACGCGATAGGCCGAGCACGCGTTGCACTGACTTAACCAACCACAGTGCATGCAGTACAGCACGGGCGCGTAGCCACGGCGATTGAGATACACCAGGGCTTGCTGGCCTCGCAACAGGCATTGGTCGATCGCCTCCGCGCTCACTCTGCTAAAGCCCAGGCTGGCCGCCTCCTTGGCTTGCGGCTTCACCAAAATGATGTTGGGTAACGCCGCCCCGGTCGCTCGTTCGTGAAGCTCCAGTAGCACGTAGCGCCCCGTTTGTGCGGCCTGCCAACTTTCCAGTGCCGGCGTCGCCGACCCCAGAACAATCGGAACCTTGGCCACCGATGCGAGTACCAGGGCGAGATCGCGTGCCGAATAAAAGGCTGCGTCAGGCTGCTTAAAGGACGGGTCATGCTCTTCGTCCACGACAATTCCAGCCAACCCGGGAAGTGGTGTGAACACCGAAAGTCGGGTGCCAATCACGATTCTTGCGTTGCCCCGGGCCGCCATCATCCAGCTCGCGGCCCGCTCCAGGTCAGCCAATTCGCTGTGCAGCACGGCGATAACTTCCTTAGGAAAGTAGGCACGAATCAGGCTGAGCAGGCGCGGGGTCAGGGAGATTTCGGGGACCAGCAAGAGGGCCTGGGCGCTGCTACTCTGGGCCAGGAGGTGCTCAATCCAGCGCAGATAAAGCTCAGTTTTCCCACTGCCGGTTACCCCAAAAAGTAGAAATGCCTGATATTGACCGCGGGGGGTAGCGCATAGGGCAGCTAAGGCTTTTTGTTGCGGGGCCGTCAACTCGCGCGGCGACACCGGGATCTCGGAAGCCAAACTGTCGAGACTAGTCGTAGGCGCCTGCGGCTGTGCCGCAACGCTTACGCGGCGCTCCAAGCCCTTGTCGATTCTGGCCTGCACTCGTTCGAACCAACTTTTCTTTTCCTTGGGATTGGGTGGCAGTCGTAGCGTTTTGGGCAAGGTCGGTAGTGCAATATCTCCAACACTGCGCTGGTAATAACGTGCTGCAAAGCGCACCAATTTTTGCCAGCTTTTAGGAAATGTTGGGACTTGCTCCAGGCGCGACAAGATGAGCTTGAGCTTTTCTGGTTCAAGCTCACTCTGGCTGATGTATTCAAGAAACAACCCCACTTTTCGGCCTCGGCCCCAGGGCACCAGAAGACAGTCAAAAGGCTTTAAATTCTCGGCTAGGGCGGCAGGCACTTCATAGTCGAACCAGGGTGCTATTGGCACATCTAGGGCTACTCGAGCGAGAATTTTTGTTGAGTGTGTGTACATACTAGCGCGAACTATTCAGGCAATCAGATAAGAATTCACTTTAACTTCAAGCCCTAATC
>JANLRI010000595.1:0-2134 GCA_031361565.1 Betaproteobacteria bacterium
CAAAAGGATTGTTGACTCCTTTTGCCTTAGCGGCCTGCTCCCAACACCAGAACGCGAATGCCCCGCACCACAAGCCTCCATAGCCTTTGGGTAGGTTGTACAAAGACTGGCCCTGTTCATTGGTTCGAACTCGACTCGCTAGCTGATCCCGGGCAACTCGAATTGCGGCTTCTCGAAGGCTGAGCTTGCCCAACTCACGGCGCATGTGATCTTCAACATCGCCATTGGTACCCACCCTTCGTCCATAGGGATCTCTTACAACGTAGACCGTTACCGGCGCAACCCAATCCGCACCAGCGCTGGTTCTGGCGCGCAATGTGCACGAACCCCACGAGCCATTGGCTTTGATCGTGATTTGGCGAATATCTTGCGATTGCTCCCAGGAACTTAACCCCGCCCTTTTGTGCGCAGCCTTGTCATCGTCCTGACCGGCATCGATTTTGATGATGCCACTGTCAGTTTCAACACTGAGTCCATGCCCTGCCACAAGATACAATTTGATCGAGCTGTTGAGCGGGATCACGAGCTCATTGTTATTTTTATTCCATCCACCCGACTCGTTGGGAAAACAGTAGAAATGCGCCATACTGGCCTCTGAAAATGAATTGGTCGGCAATCTTTAGTAGCAAGATAGACTTCCTTTTGAACGTTTTCAATAGTCCTTAAGTTGTAGTGCGCAGCGTCACTTATTTCTGGGCTGTGCCGCCACCGGAACGCAGGCGAGCGACCATGAAATTGGCCGCCTGGGTGATGTGGGTTCGCACCAGCATTTCCGCGCGCTCGCCATCGCCTTTGACAATCGCCTCGAGAATCTTGGTGTGTTGATTCCAAATGTCGCGAGGTTTCTCGTCGCGCAGTAACACTTCGCCCATCACTCGCTGGGTATAGGTCAGGTGGGAGGACAAAGCGGGAGCGACCAAGGGATTGCCGGAAAGCGTATAGAGAAGTTCGTGGTAATTCATGTCGGCCGTGATCATTTTTGCGACCGATCCACTTGCGACGGCTTTGCGACCCGTTTCGATCAGCGCAAGGCCGAGCTTTTCCGCATTGTTTTCAGCTTTATTTTCCGCTGCGCGCCGACAAGCCAAGCCCTCAATGGCCGCCCGCAGGTCATACATGTGCAGTACATGCTCGGGGTCGAGTACGGTGACAATCAGGCCGCGTCCCATTGCTTCTTGCAGCACGCCTTGGTTGTGCAACAAATTCAGGGCCTGTTGAACGGGCTGACGCGACACGCCTAAAGCTTGCGCAATTTTCTCTTGAATGATTCGGTCACCGGGGAGCAACTGGCCAGAGGCAATCTCACTCAGAATCGCATCTCGCACTTGGTCGGCAAGATTGGGTGCGCTCGCCAGTGGTTTCATGCGCACGCCGGTACCAAGGCCGGTGCCAATGCGAGTGTCAATTGCTCACGCAATACTCGGTGTAAAATTTTGCCCGTGGCAGTACGCGGCATTTGCGCGTCGCTCATGAATTGAACTGATTGCGGCCGTTTGTACCCGGCAATGCGGCCACGGCACCAATCGAGAATTTCCGACTCGCTGGCCTCAACCTGCTCATGGAGCACCACCACCGCCTGTACGGCTTCGCCCCATTTTTCATGCGGCACGCCAATCACTGCGACGTCCTTTACTTTGGGATGAGCACCCAGCACGCCCTCCACTTCGGAAGGGTAGATATTTTCTCCGCCACTGATGATCATGTTGCTCTTGCGGTCCACCAGATGAATATAACCTTCCGCGTCGCGTCGCGCCATGTCGCCGACCGAGCACCAGTCGCCGTGCATCGCCTCGGCCGTTTTTTCTGGATTCTTCCAGTAGCCGTCAAAGACATAGGGAGTACGAGAGAACAACTCTCCCACCTCCCCATCGGGCACCTCAAGACCCTCGGGATCCAGCATTTTGATCGGACCTGAGCCCGCCCACTCTCGCCCGACCGTTCCCAAACGGTCCAGCTGCTCGTCCGGGCGCAGCAAGGTGACCCAGCCCGCTTCCGTAGAACCGTACAACTCATGCAGACGACCATTGCGAAAGAAGTCGAGGATCGCGAGCTTGGTGTCGCGGCGTGCCGGGGCCGAAGAAATCATCAGCTTGTCAACGCGAGTCACGTCGTAGCGGGCTTTAGCCGAAGCGGG
>JANLRI010000616.1:0-3807 GCA_031361565.1 Betaproteobacteria bacterium
GGACGTGACCGGCGCGGTGAGTTTGCCTGAGGGTACCGAGATGGTGATGCCTGGCGACAACGTGAAGATCAACGTCGTGCTGATCAACCCGATCGCGATGGAGCAGGGCTTGCGCTTTGCGATTCGTGAAGGTGGCCGTACGGTTGGCGCCGGTGTCGTTGCCAAGATCTCCGAGTAAGAAAAAGTCAAGAGAAAGACACATCATGTCCAACCAAAAAATTCGTATTCGTCTCAAAGCTTTCGATTACAAACTAATCGATCAATCGGCTGCCGAGATTGTTGATACTGCCAAGCGCACCGGTGCAGTGGTTCGCGGCCCCGTGCCTCTGCCCACACGTATCGAGCGTTTTGACATTCTGCGCTCACCGCACGTCAACAAAACTTCTCGTGATCAATTTGAGATCCGTACTCATCAGCGTTTGATGGATATTGTCGACCCAACCGACAAGACCATTGACGCGCTCACCAAGCTCGACTTGGCGGCAGGTGTTGATGTCAAAATCTCGGTGCAGCAAGGCGCTTAATACGCTTTGAAGTTCGCGGTGTTAAGCCGAGAATTTTCTGATATATAAAAAAGCTTCGGTCGTCAGACCGAGGCTTTTTTCGTCTCAGGAGGGCGAAATTTAGGTCGCAATTCTCGCTTTAAGAGGAAATAATGATCTTCATCGATCACTGAGCGGATTACCTTAGTCTCTAGGTGTTCCCGATTATGCATCCTCACTCCCCGCGAATATTGGTTGCCGACGATCACGCCTTGATGCGCGATGGCCTCGTGTTGATGATTCAAAGTACCTGGATGAACGCCGCGTGTGAGGTGGCGAGCGACTATCCAGGTGTAATCTCTAAGCTTGACCCTCGCCCCGAGAGGGCGGGTTTGACGCCTTTATCTTGGATCTGCGAATGCCTGGGATACGATCAAAAGCCACCTAAGTGCGCTCTATTGAGTGTTGGGCGTCGCGAGCCGATCGCAGGCTATCGTGAAATCGCAGGACTGGTTTCTTTAAACCTCTAAAGCCTGGCAACGCACCTGGCGCAACAAAAAGGCAACAAGAAAAACGACCTGCTCGCCGACCCCTTGGTTAGAGAGGAGGCCGACGCCACGCTGTATAAGTTAATTCCTGCCAATCCCGTGGTTTCTGTTTTGGTCACTTTGTTATTGAAGTGGCAGGTGCTTCAGTGGCCAAAGGACTGGGCCGCCTTTGGCGAACTGGCCGCATCTCGCGGCCTTTGGTTGCGTTTTGTTGCAAGCGATGCCTGGGTTATTCAAGATCCGGACCTACTCGACCGCATAGTCTCGAATTTGGTTCATAACGCCATCAAATATACGACGAGCGGAGGAGTCTGGGTTGCCTGGCGTGGTGCGCGCGGCCGCCTAGAGGTACGAGACAGCGGCCTTGGCATCTCAGTGCGCGATCAGCAAACTATCTTTCAGGAATTTGCACAGCTCAATAATCCTTCGCGTAACAATGAAGCCGGTCTAGGCCTGGGCTTGTCAATTGCAAAGCGATTAGCTGACCTGACTCATTCGTCCTTAGGTCTGCTCTGCGCCTCGGGCAAAGGCAGTTGCTTTTGGTTATCGTTGCAAGGTACATCGACTATGAATTCAGCACTCGGTGTACAAACCACGGTGCAAAAGATTGCCTCGCTACAAGATCTTCATGTTTTATATGTAGATGATGAACTGCAACTACTGGAACTCTTGGGAAACCTGATGCGAGACGCTGGCGCGACGGTTTACTTATGCGCGGACCTCGACCAGGCCAGGATTGTCGCAGCGAGCGCCGCAAGAATTGACGTGGTGCTCACGGACTATCGATTGAGCGATGTTGGCAATGGCTTGGAGGTGGTACAGGCCGCGAGACGTCGAATCAAAAGCGTCAAGCCCCAGTCAAGCCTTCCGGCCGTGATTTTGACAGGCGATACCGCCGTGAAAGACTGGGAGGCGATCAGGGCGCTTGAGAACTGCACGCTCCTTCACAAACCGGTCGAGTTTGGCGTATTGACGATCACGCTACTCGATCTGGTCATAGCATCTAAACAACAATGAGCGCTCTCAAGCGCTACCAACAAGCCCTGGCGCGACTGATCAACTGATCGATGCGAGCGAGGCACAATGATCCGGCCTGATGCCTGGTGGTCACGTTCAATGTCCTTTCAGAGTGATCAATGCTCGGCTTTCCGAGCCACTGCCACTGGCCGGTGTTCGATTGGAGAGCCGCACCGATTTGCTCAAGATCCTCATCGGTCATGTTCAAATTAGCGTATACAAACCTAAAGTCGACAGGCTTGGAAAACTTGATAATGCTGGGCTCTAATCGATAATTTAGGGCAAAGCCGCCGTCTCTGGGACTCCTTAATGTTTGCAACAGGACGGTTGTTTCATCGGTTAACGCACCTGGGGGAATCGTCAAGGTCATGCTGCCATCGGGTGTTGCGAGCACTCCGCCCACCTCGCCGACGATAGCACTGACAGAAGCCTCTGGAATTCTCTCCGGGCCACCCTGTGCTGAAGTCACTGGGCTGAACTGCCTACTCGTCGGATTACTTTGAAGCCTGCTGGCACTGTCCGAATTGCTTGCCAAAGAGGTCGATTTGAAATTTTGCAGATAACCCAATGCAAACCATACTAAGATCGGAACCGCTAAGGCCCAAAGAATATGGTTGGTCGATGGTGTAGACCAAGGTTTGAGGTGAGGCATACATACCTCCTTCATGGGTTGGACAAGATGCGGCGATCCGGGCCGTCCATTTTATAAAATTTCACAAATCGGCGCTATTACCCAAAAGAGTGACTTTTAGCCCTTTAGCGCCGCATAAACGTCGTATATTCGAGCTCAGCCATCGATTTTTCTAGGGCCTTCACGCCCGCGACAACGCTGATTAGCAGCGAAATTGCGAAGCCGTAGCCATAGTAGGCTGGGCCTAGGCGGAGCGAAACGAGGGTCAGCAAGGCGTTACTCAGCACAAAAAGAACACATAGCATGAGCACCGTTCTTCGCTCGTCCAGGTAAAAATAGACTGTCAAAATTGACAGAAATAAGACTTGCAAACCTGCCGCAACCGATTGAATCGTCAGGAGGGGAACATACAGCTCAGAAATGCCAATAAACCTCAACACTGCGGCTCCGGCCACCACGAACATCAAAATAGCGATCGTCTGTATCTTAAGGATTTCCAGAAAGCCGGTGCGAATCGTTTCAACCATGCTGTTGCGATGTTTTTCAATTGTTTCAAGCGACCCGCCTTCGCGGACGGCGTTGTAAAAGCCATCATAAAACTCGACGAAATCAGTCTCTATTCTGACCAGGAATATGGCCATGCCCGGAATGATGGATAGGTACGCTAAGAACACCGGCAGGTCATACACCACTGATGAGCGCAAGATGCCAATGATCGGAGTAGAAGTGCTCGGCCAGTACCAAAAAATGACCTTGTCGATCCACGCACCGAGGTTGTACAGCACACCAATCCAAAACAAGGTCGGATAGCGAAGATTCTTGTCAAAGGCTAGAAAGCTCACTTTGCTTGCAATATTGAAATTGCGTGCGATCAAGCAATGCATGCCGACCAGTAACACCACTTGTCCGATCAAAAATCCGGTCAGCAGTCCTTCCAGGCCTCCTCCTTTGAGCAAGGCCGCGGCGACCGTGGCGACTGCGTAGCCAAGGCCGTATAGCCCGACGATCGCCACATATTCCTTGAGACCCGAAAGAAAAACAGTGGAAATCCAAATACACGAAACCGTTACGAAGCAGCCCAGCAAGAGCAGCTTGTACAGTAAGCTGGTATCTTGAAAAAAGAGAAACG
>JANLRI010000636.1:0-2282 GCA_031361565.1 Betaproteobacteria bacterium
ATCATTTTGGCCTGGATAAGGTCAAGGAACGAATTCTTGAGTATCTTGCAGTCCAACAAAGGGTAGACAAGGTCAAATCACCCATCTTATGCTTGGTGGGTCCTCCAGGGGTCGGTAAGACCTCCCTGGGGCAGTCCATCGCTAAGGCCACCAATCGCAAGTACATTCGTATGGCCTTGGGCGGTGTGCGTGATGAGGCTGAAATTCGCGGCCATCGTCGCACGTATATCGGCTCCATGCCTGGCAAAATTTTGCAGAACCTGAGCAAAGCTGGCGTTCGCAACCCATTGTTCTTGCTCGATGAAGTCGATAAGATCGGTATGGATTTCCGGGGAGACCCCTCGTCTGCTTTGTTAGAGGTGTTAGACCCGGAGCAAAACAGTACTTTCGTTGATCATTATGTGGAGGTCGAATACGACCTCTCGGATGTAATGTTCGTAGCGACCGCCAATACACTGAACATTCCACCCGCACTTTTGGATCGTTTGGAGGTGATACGCTTGTCGGGTTATACCGAGGATGAAAAGATCAATATTTCGATGAAATACTTGTTGCCGAAACAGATCAAAAACAACGGTCTTAAAGTCACCGAGATCGAAGTTAAGGAAGAGGCCATACAGGACATCATTCGTTACTACACCCGAGAAGCTGGAGTGCGTTCTCTGGAGCGCGAAATCAGTAAAATCTGCCGTAAAACGGTGAAGAGCTTATTGATGGATAAGAAGGGTACCAAGGTGGTCGTGGGCTCCAGCAATCTCGATAAGTTTTTAGGCGTGCGACGCTTCAACTTTGGTATGGCTGAAAAGGAAAATCAAGTAGGTCAGGTGACCGGTCTGGCCTGGACCGAAGTGGGCGGTGAATTGCTCACCATCGAGGCCGTGGCGATTCCTGGTAAAGGCAAAACCACGTTCACGGGCAAGCTCGGCGATGTTATGCAAGAATCGATCAAGGCTGCCATGACGGTCGTGCGACGTCGGGCGCAAAGGCTTGGCGTACGCGGTGACTTCCATGAGAAGCAGGATATTCATATTCACGTACCTGAAGGCGCCACGCCGAAGGATGGCCCGAGCGCAGGAGTCGCGATGACGACTGCACTGGTCTCTGTGCTCACCGGTATTCCTGTGCGAAGTGATGTCGCGATGACCGGTGAAATCACTCTGCGCGGAGAAGTCTTGCCCATTGGTGGCCTGAAAGAAAAACTGCTTGCGGCGCATCGCGGTCAGATCAAAATTGCCATCATCCCCGAAGAGAATGCGAAGGACCTCGCAGACATTCCAGACAACGTAAAGAATGCGATTGAAATCATTCCGGTGAAGTGGATTGATCGTGTGCTTGAAATCGCCTTGGAACGTGCTCCACAAGCTTTGGCCGATGCTGATTTTGCGGCGACATTGGCGGCTGCCGCGGCGGCACCTGCGGCTGCATCGGGTGCCGATGGTGGCGTCATGAAACATTGATTTAACTATGCATAAATAGTGGCGGGGTGTTTCGCAGAAATGTGGTAAACACTCTTCCATATGGCCTTTCGAGTTCTCTGAGTTTCAACTCTGTGAATCTTGAAAGGCTTCTTTTTTTGGGGTCGTAGTAAAATCTCACCCCTGCCCGAAATTCTGTCATTTAGAACGCGATTCGGGCGTTATCATTGGCACTTCGCTCGCTGGAGCTGAATGCAAAACTCTCGCCTCGTAACCAATGGGTTAGGGCATCATAAAATTTTAAGATTTCGAGGCATGAAGTGAATAAATCTGAGCTCATTGACCACATTGCTAAACAAGCTGACATTTCTAAGGCCGCTTCAGGTCGTGCGTTAGAAGCAATTATTGGCGCAGTGCGTCAACAACTAAAAAAGGGAAATGACGTCACTCTTGTAGGTTTCGGTACGTTTGCCGTAGGTAAGCGTGCGGCCCGCACTGGCCGTAATCCTCGAACCGGCGCCGCGATCAAGATTAAGGCCGCCAAGGTTCCAAAATTCCGTCCGGGTAAAGCCCTGAAAGATGCCATTAATTAATGCCCATTGTGATTTATTGTGCGGGCACCATTAGTACCTTAATCGTTTTTGAGATATACTAGCAGGCTAGCTTGCTTTGGGTGCTTAGCTCAGTTGGTAGAGCGGCGCCCTTACAAGGCGTAGGTCAGGAGTTCGAGCCTCTTAGCACCCACCAAAGCATATGTATAGCAAGAATATTTTTAGAAGTAAGCCAATATAGGAGTGGTAGTTCAGTTGGTTAGAATACCGGCCTGTCACGCCGGGGGTCGCGGGTTCGAGTCCCGTCCACTCCGCC
>JANLRI010000646.1:0-5627 GCA_031361565.1 Betaproteobacteria bacterium
CGGCTTAGCTTCGGTGAACCTAGTGTCCAGGTCAAGGGTAGGGTGCAAACTGACCTTCTGCAATGGCTGCCCTTAAATTCTAAGGTGCTTCAAAATTTTGCAAGCTCGGATCCGGGGCGATCAGGGCACTTGTTGATCGCACGCAGCGCTGGAAGTTTGCAAGCGAACGCCGATTGGATAGTGAGTCAGGCGCGACGCATTGGATTTAAGACTGAGCCGCGTTTGCGAGCGAACAATAGCTCGGGGCAGAGCCTCGTCGCGATGCTCATTCGGGGCGACGAGGAGGTCATTCTGACGCTTGATCAAACGGACGATGACATCGCGATTGTGCTTCAACAAAGTCAGGGCACTCGGTGAATTTCCTTAGAAGTCAAAAGAAGACCCGAGTTCTCGGTCAAGCAATGATTGAAGTATTACTGATCCTCGTGCTGGTGGTGATTGCCTTTGGTACGGGCCCCAACAACCCCTTGCAACATCTTGGCGATGCAATTCGCGCTCGCTATGCCGCCTATACGGAGTCGATATCAAGACCATGAATAGACAACAACTTATTGCGTCGGTGTTCGAGCCAATTCGTAAACACAAGATCGCGGCGCTTTTCGCCTGTGCGCTGGCAACTGGTCTCGTCGCCGCTTGGGGTATTCGAAGTCAAGTGGGTGAGTTTCTAGCTGCAGAGCGGGCTAAGCTCGTACCCAAAGTGAGGGCTATAGATGTCGTCGTGGCGAAGCGCAATCTAAAACCTGGCGACGTTGTAAGTGGCGATACGATGGCCGTTCGCCCAGTGCCTCAAGAATTTGTGGCCTCCAATGCGATTCGCCCCGATAAGTTTGATGGTTTTGTGGGGGCCAAGCTGAGTCAGGCGCTCAAGGCAGGTGAAGCCCTTGTGAGCGCATCTTTGGCTGGCGCCGATATTGCGACGTTTTCTTCAAAGGTGAAGCCGGGAATTCGGGCGATGACGGTTGCAGTGGATGAGGTCAATTCCGTTTCCGGCATGTTACAACCAGGCGATCACATCGATCTCCTGCTTTCTGTAAAGCCACCGGCAAGCACTTTGGCGGGACCCGGCGTTCAAGGACCAGAAATAACGGTGCCACTTTTGCAAGACATCCTTGTTTTGGCGACTGGAAAACAGGTTCGCCCAGGCCAGGGCGATGATCTCGGAAATCGCAGCTTCAATGCGATCACGGTCGAAGTAAGTCCCGAGCAAGCGCAAAAGCTGGTGGTGGCACAGCGCGGCGGAAAGCTCACAGCGATGCTACGTAATCCTGGTGACCATCTCGAACTGCCCAAGCAGTCTCTGGATATTTACGCGCTACTTGGCATTCGACCTCCGCCTTTAACCTTGGCGGCGCCTCAACCTCAGGTCACACCTGTACAACCACTACCGGTTCAGCGAGCAGCTACGCCGCTGACGATTGCTCCAATCATGGCGCAACCCATTCCCCAGCTACTTACGCAGGTGCCGGTCGGCGCCGAAATTATTGTTGGTGGACGCGGTCCAATTGCCAAGCCTTCAGGCCTGTCTCCCGCGGCTACGCTCGCGAGGGCGGAGTTGCCTCTTGCACCATTAGTGCCCGCCTCTGGAATACCGCCGCCTTCGGCTACTGAAGACACTGAGCCGATTTTCCTTCCCAGAAGCAGTCAAGCCGAGGTGGCGCCGATACTCTCATCGAAATCACCTCTGACCCCAGGGCAAGGTTCACAAAATAACCTGCCTCAATCATTGATCGAAGTAAGGTGATTCGCATGATCATTGGCAGTAGTTCTCACGCCTCAAAGGCCCTTTTTATCCTGGCATGCCTGGTCACGCCGCTCACATCATTCTCTGCCTCCGGCGAAGTTCAATCCGAACGTATTGAGCCGACGGCCTTATTCGCTTCCCCAAGCGCTCAAGGCGTTCCTGGCGAATCACTGCATTTATACGTCGGACAAACCTTTGTACTTAACGAACCCAACATCAGGCGAATCGCCGTTGGAAACGGTAAGGTGCTTCAGGCTACAACTTTGGATGAAAAACAAGTCCTCATCATTCCTGAAACAGCGGGGCAAACCACGGTACATCTTTGGGGGAAAACGGGCGGAGAACGTCACTACGTGATCAATGTAGTGACTGCAGATACTAACCGTTTACTCACTGAGGTTAAAGCCCTTATTGGCGATCAGAGCAATGTGCGGGCCAGACTTGTTGGCGATAAGGTGGTCATTGAAGGCGGAAATATTAATGAAGAGCAAGCTCATCGCCTGACCGAGGTGTCGAAGCGTTATCCGCAGATTGTCAATTTGCTGAGCAAAGTTGGCTTCGAAAGAATGATCGCAATGGATGTGAGGTTTGTCGAGATTCGTCGCGATGTACTTCAGAATCTCGGGGTGAAATGGGGAGCCTCTGCGGGTGGGCCTTCGTTTGGTGTGATTGGCGATTTTCGACGAGGCAACGCCTTTCGTTCCACTGGGCCAGGCAATCTTCTGGATCCGAGCGGAGCACTGTCGCCCCGCGAGTACATCTCGCCGCTTTCCTCGGCCTTGAGCCTATCAAGTTGGCTTGGTTCTACGCTAAACCTGCTCGCTAAAAATGGCGAAGCGGTTATCTTGGCAGAGCCTCGCCTTTCGTGCCGCAGCGGCGGGTCTGCGCGCTTTGTGGCGGGAGGCGAGCTTCCAATACCGTATAGCACTGGAATTGGTGCAACCTCGGTAATATTCAAAGAGTATGGCATCAAGTTTGATGTATCACCGGTCGCGAGTGAATCCGGCGTGATCGCCGCGAAAATCGCTACCGAAATATCGGCCATCGATCCTGATGTGAAGGTCAACAACATTCCGGGTTTGCTCAAGCGACGCGCCGAAACTGAGGTGAATCTTCGTGAGAACGAGACACTCGTCATCGCGGGCCTGCTGAGCGATGAAGGTGGCAAGTCAGTCGACAAAGTACCCGGGCTCGGCGATATTCCCATCCTTGGACGGCTCTTCAAGTCCAAAGACTTCCAGAGTCGTCAAACAGATCTTGTGGTCTTTATGACACCTCGTTTCATCGGGGTAGACAATGATCGGGATCGTCAATTGGTTCAAGGTAGTCCGCAGAAAGTGGACGCCTCCCGTGAACGAATCAAGATGGTGGACTAAATGCTGAGTGTTTCTATTGAAGCGCCTGGCGAGCCCAGTCGCCATCTACAAATCGATTCATTTCCATGCATTATTGGGCGTCATAGTGAAACGCCCTGGAACATAAAGAGCTGGAGAGTCGCGAAGTCTCACGCACGGCTGGATGTGGTCGGAGATGCGCTTACTATTTCCGATCTCGGTAGCCTTGCCGGAACCTGGGTGAACGGGCAACGCATCGCTCAATACGGACCGCTCGGGGAAACCGATGAAATTCAAATTGCTGGTTATCGCATCAGACTTGAAACTTTCTCGATGGACACCGAGGGTGTGCTCAATGACGGGTCTGCGGCTCTAGTAAAAAAGGAAGGCCACTCGTCGAGAGGGACTGCTCATATCGCCAATTGCCCGATGCCTGATTCAAGCCCTAGCGAAGCGGGCGTTACCGGTGCGGTCTTCACCGAGTTGGAGCTTCATTGGCGTCGGCGCCTGCATCGGCAGCTTTTGGAAACCATTGACCTGCGTCGTCATGACATTCGCTTACTGGGTAACGAAGCGCTGGAAGAGCTGGTACTTTTCACTCTGAACGAGCTACTCGATAAAACCGAGGACTTTCCGGCCAGCCTTACACGCGCGGACGTAGTGATGCAGGTTTGTTATGAAACTATTGGCCTTGGCCCTTTAGAAAACCTGTTGAAAGACGACTCAATCTCCGAAATCATGGTCAATGGGTTAATGCCGATTTATGTTGAACGGCATGGGCGGCTCCAACAAACACCCTGGCGCTTCACAAACATTGAAGCGATCCGCGCTGTGATTGATCGCATTGTTGCCCCGCTCGGTCGTCGCATCGACGAGGCTTCGCCCATGGTCGATGCGCGCTTGAAAGACGGCTCGCGTGTCAATGCGGTGATTTCGCCTCTAGCGGTTAACGGTCCTAGTATCACCATCAGGCGCTTCAATCGTCGCATGTTGAGCCCTTCAGACTTACTTCGATTGGGATCGGCCTCACCCCCAATGATTGAATTTTTGAGATTGTGCGTTGAGCAAAGACTAAACATAATCGTCGCTGGCGGCACTGGCTCTGGCAAAACCACCTTGCTCAATCTGCTTTCCTCGATGATCGATGAGGAACAACGCATCGTCACCATTGAAGATGCCGCAGAGCTTCGCCTCAACCATCAGAACTTAGTGACCTTAGAGGCTCGACCTGCAAACTCTGAGGGCCGCGGTCAAGTTCTCATTCGAGACCTGGTTAAGAACGCCTTAAGAATGCGACCAGATCGCATTGTGGTCGGCGAATGCCGAGGGGGTGAAGCACTCGATATGTTGCAGGCCATGAACACTGGACACGATGGTTCGCTAACCACGATCCACGCGAATAGTCCACGAGATGTCATGTCGAGGCTCGAGGTAATGGCACTGATGGCGGGCATGGACATTCCGGTACAGGCCATTCGGGAACAAGTCGCTTCCGCCGTCAATATTATCGTTCAGCAAGCTCGCTTTCCAGATGGCTCGCGACGTATTACCGAAATAGCAGAGGTGACGGGTATTGAAGGGAGTCGCGTGCTTATGCAGGCCATCTTTCGATTCAAGCGAGCCAGTGAGGCTGGCCGACCTGGAGCCTTCGAGGCCACTGGGCAAGTTCCGCAGTTTCTCGAGGAGGTGAGCCAAGAGAGTGGACGCTTTGATTTAGGTTGGTTCAAGGAGAAAGCATGATTCAGCTCTCCACCGTGTACTGGCTTTTGGCCGTCGTTGCACTGGCGATGCTGGCGTACTGCCTCTGGGCGATGGCGAATCGAAGCGCGGCCGAATACAAAAAGCATTTTGAACGAGACGTCGGGCGCCGACTTGAGGAGGTATTTCTATTCACAGATGTGAAAATAATTCGCCGAGTCCACACTCTGGCGGTCGTGGTTTTGTGCGTCGCCATTTTTCTTTTGAGTGAGAGTCCGGTTCCTCCCTTGGTATTTGCGATCTTGCTCAGTGCACTTCCACGTCTATGGCTTAATTGGGTTAAGGGGCGCCGAATCGAGAAGTTCCGTCAACAAACGCCTGACGCTCTCAGCTTGATTGCAGGTGGATTAAAGGCCGGCTCGTCCCTCACTCAAATGATTGCCCAAGCTGCAGATCGCTTGCCGGCCCCGGCAGGCCAGGAGTTTGCCGTCATGATGAGGCAACAGCGCATGGGTTCAAGCCTTGATCAAACCCTTCGCGATCTTGCGAGGCGGGTTGAAACCGAAGAAACCAAGTTACTAGTGGCCGCTATTCAAATCGGCTCAACGTCAGGCGGAAACACCGCCGAAGCGCTGGAATCTCTTGCAGTGGCCACGCGTCGGAAAATTGCGCTCGAAGGAAAAATTACGGCGTTGACCGCCCAGGGCCGGCTACAGGCCTGGGTGATGGCGGCCTTGCCCGCTCTGTTGGCCGGCGCACTCTTTTGGATTGATCCATTCAATATGGTGAAGTTATTTACTACTGGTCTTGGCTGGGCGGTCTTATTCATAGTCGTGGTGCTTCAAATGCTCGGG
>JANLRI010000647.1:0-6477 GCA_031361565.1 Betaproteobacteria bacterium
GAGCACGGCTTTCTGGAAGTCGAAACACAGATGTTGCACCCAATTCCCGGTGGTGCAGCCGCAAAACCCTTTATTACCCATCACAATGCCCTCGATCAGCAAATGTTCATGCGGATTGCGCCTGAGCTTTATCTCAAACGCTTGATCGTGGGAGGCTTTGATCGTGTCTTCGAGATCAATCGCAATTTTCGAAATGAAGGCATCAGTCCCAGACATAACCCTGAATTCACCATGATGGAGTTTTATGCGGCCTACACAGACTATCGTTGGCTGATGGACTTTACCGAAAACGTCATTCGCGATGTCGCTTTGGCGACGGTGGGCACAACCCTTCTGCCCTACCAAGGCCAGACCATTGATGTCGGCAAGGCTTTTGATCGTTTGACCATAGTGGATGCCATCACAAAGTACTCGCCCGAGTACCAAAACACGCCTCTGAGTGACATTGACTTTGTACGTCAAGAGTTAAAGAAAAAAGGTGTGCATATCGGCGCACCCCACTTAAAGAACGCCGGACTAGGTGCCCTGCAGCTCGCTCTCTTCGAAGAAACGGCGGAGAGCCTTCTGATTCAACCCACCTTCATTATCGACTATCCGATTGAGGTGTCGCCACTTGCGCGCGCATCCGACACCCAGCCCGAAATCACCGAACGATTTGAGTTATTCATGACCGGCCGAGAAATCGCCAACGGATTTTCTGAGCTGAACGACCCGGAAGACCAAGCGCAGCGCTTCCAGTCCCAGGTTGCCGCCAAGGATGCCGGTGACGAAGAGGCCATGTTCTATGATGCCGATTACATTCGCGCGCTTGAATACGGCATGCCTCCTACGGGTGGCTGTGGTATTGGCATTGATCGCCTGATGATGCTGCTCACCGACAGTGCGAGCATTCGGGATGTGATTCTGTTTCCGGCCTTGAAGAAGGAGGATTGAGGGGCGTACCATCATAATCCGTACATCCTTTTGAGGAAAAACATGAACACGATTGATATTGCTAACCGATTAGTCGAGCTTTGCCGTCTTGGGAAAAACGAAGAATCGTTGACAACGCTCTTTGCGGATGATGCGGTGAGCGTCGAAGCCGTTGCTCCGCCGGGGACGAGCGCCGAATCGAAGGGCCTTGCTGCACTCAAAGGCAAGGGAGAATGGTGGCGAGCGAATCACCAGATTCATTCTGCGGTTCTGACAGGGCCATGGCCTCACGGTGATCGCTTTGTCGTTGGGTTTGAATACGACATTACCTTCAAGCCAACCGGAGCAAGACATACCATGAGCGAAGTCGGACTGTTTACAGTGGCGAACGGCAAGATTATCCGAGAAGAATTTTTTTACAACTCATGATGTCGGGAGAGGCCCCGGTGATCGGCAATTTTAAGAGGCGCTGGTTGGTTCCGACTGAGTCACAAGCGGCGGTTTGGGTCATTCGACTATCGGCTGTACTCGTGCCGATCACGGTATTTTCACTGACCTTTACACCTTCTTTCCGAAGAGCAAGTCTAGCCTTGCTTGGTATGGTCGCGCCAGGGAACGATCTCTTCGCGACTCGCTCACCGGCCTTCCAAATCGCGACTTGCTCCATGATCGATTAAAGCAGGCGCTTTCGCAATCGCACCGCGAGGGCACTCGTCATGCCGGTTATTTTCTTGATCTCGATGGGTTTAAAAAGGTCAATGACCGCTTGGGTGCGAGGCGCCTACTCTTTCAAGTTGAGAGCTGCGTGATCGAAGGAGTGGCCAAGAATTCGCTCAGTGCCAGCATTGGAATTTGCCTGACGCCTTATCCGGGGGCATCGGTCACCGATCTTATCGCGCGAGCGGACAAGGCCATGTATCGCGCCAAAAATTCCGGCCGCGGAAGGTATCTTTTGGCGGCCACTCCCGCCGAGACTTTAGCTTTCCAGCGTTCTTTGGGCGAGCAAGGGATCGACCAAATTCTCGTCGTCTAGTTTGTTAGTTTTTTTGAGTAAATCACGGCACTAAGGCATGCTAGCATTTGCCGGTAGCAAAGCTTTGCCTTTTCCACGAGCAACTGGACGGAATCCGATGACAAGGTTCAAGACTAGCGGCGCAATAATTTTGATCAGTCTAGTGCTCGCAGCCTGTGGCGGGGGCGGGGGCAGTGACAGCGTTGTGACCACCCCCCCGACCGGTAGCACGACACCAGCACCAGCGCCTGGCTCAACACCGGCTCCAGCACCGGCTCCAGCACCGGCTCCTAGCCCGGCACCTGCACCTGTCGATCCTTTCAAACCGCCACAAATTCCAGGAATCGCTCCCGCTCAGTACACCGTTAAAGGGATCATCAATATCGCTGAAACTGCAGAGGTCGATTCCGACACTAATGATCCACTCGCGACCTACACGGGCAATGACACCCCTGGCGCCGCCCAGGCAATAAACAACCCTTCCCTTTTAGTCGGCCACCTGACCTTTCAGAATGAAGGCCCACTCGGTCCCAATCGTGATCAAGGCGATCTTGCAGATTTCTTTAAATTAAAAATAAGCGCGGGCCAAGTCATCGAATTAGAGTTCTCATCCGACCCTTCAGACATCGACCTTGATCTCTTTGTCCGGAGCGCCAACGGTACAAGTCCTGGTCAAATCGTGGGCCAATCCACCGGGGAGAATCGTTATGAATGTATCCGTATTACAACCACCGGTGATTACTTCGTAAGCGCTGAGATTTACGTACCGAGTAGCGTGGGCGATACGGTCTATCAAATGCGAATCTCCGCCCCAGGTTCGAGCGCTACCTGCGCAAATGCAAGCTCAGACACGGGGTCGCAAATCATTCCAGCCCAAATTCTTGCAAAGCCGGTGGTCAGCAACCCGCTTCTGAAAGCGGCTCCCAAAGCCGCCGTCATGGCCCGCATGCTCTCTCCAGAAGTTGCAGGTCGGGTAGGACCAAGCCTTTACGAAATGCCACGCCTGGCCTCGGAGCGCGCCATGATTCTGGGCAGGAGCAGCCGAACGGCTCTTCAAGCCAAATCTGCCGCCGCCGAAGCAGTCTCGTACAGCAGTGAAAAAGACCCCTCTCTTGATGGCAGATCGCTGGCCATTTTGCAAACCATTGGCTACGCAAAAGCCATGAAGCGAAGCGGCAACTTTGAATATGCCTTCCCGAATTTTCAGGTTAAAAACTTTCAGACCACGACGCCGGTAGGAACCTTTCCGCCTAATGACCGAGACTACCCGCGACAGCGTTGGCACTATGAAATGATTTCGCTACCTGCTGCAATGAATACCTTGCAAGCTATGGCAACACAGCCCACAAGAAGGCCTATTGTTGCCATCGTGGATACTGGGATTGTGGCCAATCATCCCGACCTGGCGGGAAACATCATTGCAGGCTACGACTTTATTTCATCGGTGATCAGTTCCTCCGATGGCAATGGCATTGACCCCAATCCAGACGACGCATCTAAGGCAAGCAGTAACCCCAGCTTTCACGGCTCTCATGTGGCGGGAACGGTGGGTGCGGTAGCGTTTAACGGTATCGGCGGCACAGGCGTCGCGCCAATGACTCGTATCATGCCCATTAGGGTTCTCGGTGATGGCGGAGGGAGCTTCTCGGACATTGTGCAAGGCATACTGTTTGCGGCGGGTTTGCCCAATGACTCTGGAACGGTCCCTCCAGAGCGAGCCGACGTGATTAATTTAAGTCTCGGTGGACAACAGAATTGTCCGGCTGGATTACGCGACATTTTCGACCGGGTCCGAGCGCAGGGAAGCGTAATCGTCGCCGCTGCTGGCAACGAATCTGAAGAGAATGTCTTCACCCCCGTAGGTGTGCCTGCAAACTGTTCCGGTGTGCTTTCTGTAGCTGCCGTGAACGCTACACGGGGCCGAGCATTTTACTCGAACGTCGGGGCGGAAAACGCGATTGCTGCACCCGGCGGCGATGTCAGCAAATCCACCACGGGCACGGGGGATCCAGATGGCGTCTATAGTACCGTTGCGGGATTCCAGGGCGGCGTAAGAACTCCAACCTACGCTCATTTGATGGGTACTTCAATGGCCGCTCCGCACGTCGCGGGTGTCATTGCCTTAATGCGTTGGGTCAACCCAAACTTATCGGTCGCGCAGATTGACAGTTTAGTACGTGGTGGCACTATTTCCGACGACCTCGGGACGGCGGGAAAGGACAATCTATTCGGGGCCGGGCTGATCAACGCAAAGAGAGCGGTCGATGCTGCTATCGCAACGCTGGGCGGTGGCACGACGGTGACACCGACGCCCGCGGCAGGTCAGATTGAGCCATCTCCGTCGAGCATCTCGTTTGGCTCAACCCGTACGACGGCAGAACTGCTTCTTCGGCGAGTCGGAACAACAAGCGATAACGTACTTTCCGTGACGTCGAGCCTTTCCTCGATTAGTGTCGCTCCGAAATCTGGGTCAGTCGACGCAAACGGGCTCGGCACCTACACGCTCACACTCAATCGCAATGCGCTCGCCTCGGGAACAGCTGCGTTTGGACAGGTCAACGTCACGACCAATACTCGAACGATCGCTGTTCAACTCAGTGCCGACCGAAGAACCGCGGGGGCTACCGGGGGTAGCTTCGGGCCAATGTATATCACCGTTACAGACGCCGACGATCCAAACCTCAAGGCCGTGGCAAGAACGGCTGTTGTCAGCCCAATCAATGGCGAATATGCCTACTCTATTCAAGTAGGAAGCGTTACTGCTCCCGCGCCAGGACGGATCATCGTTTTTGCTGGAGGTAACCTGGACAACGACGACCGTATCTGCAATCGCGGCGAACCTTGTGGCGCCTATCCCAGCCTCGGGACGAGTATTGAAGTGATTCAGCCTAGAGGCGCCGTGGTCGACAACGTTAACTTCTCGGTGACTCCCTTTGGAGGAATCAACCCAAGCGCGGCCTTTGTTGTTCGAGGCCCAGGTGTTTACTTAAGTAGTCCAAACTCACCCCGCATCAAGTAAGGCCAGAATGAGTGTCTTCGATTTTTCTGTCAAACGCATTCGCGGGTCAACCACCCTCCTTGTTGGGATAGTCATGGCTTTAACAGCATGCAACGTCCCAGCTTTACCGGATGGAACAAATGCGGCCAATGGATCAACTGGCCAGAACACCGGCCGGATTAGCGTGAGCAAGGCAGAGAGCTTTTCAATTTGCCCGGACGGCTCACGCGAATCCGGGCTAATGCTCATCGACGATGCAAAGTCCTGGCAAGCCTTTGTGAAGAGTACTACTCAAAGCGCGCCTAACCTAGCCGATTGGAGGCCAGACTTTGTAAACTCGCGGGTTGTCTTGATTCGCTTCGGCGGAAAGACCAGCGCAGGCTATGGTGTGAGGGTCGGCGAGGCCAAATGGACGGCCGACAGTGGCATCGTCCTCAGCGTACGTACCAGTAAGCCTCAACCTGGAAGTCTCAATGCGAGCATATTGACGAGTCCGTGCTTGTTGGTGAATATTGCTCAGGCGACATTCAAATCGCTCATCGTCGTCGACCTCACGGAGGACCGATCACTAGGGCAAATAACTCCACAGGCGGAGCGATCAAAATGAAACGCTCTAGAAATTGAAGCTTATCAACCGACCCACCAAACGATGCAAGAACACCAAACATACAGTCCATTTCTTGAGCGTCGCGTGTTCTGTGGAACGCCGCGACGGGCAGCCACGAGGTCGGTCACCGGGGTATGGAACATGCGCTCAGCCACGGCGCCCCGACCCCAAACGAGGTCGCGCTCTGGGTCCATTTTGGGGCCTCACTTGCGGCCACTAAACTCGACCCGCAATACCGCTTCAAAACTCCCCAATACTTAGTCGGCCTCCCCACGACGGAGTCCTGGGCAAAATCGGCCTTGTCGCAGCACATGCCACTCTACGTCAAGGGCAATAGCGCGACGCTCGGCGAAGCCGGTCAAGTCATTGGCGCAGGGCACCAGCGCTTCGTCGGACTATCAGGAAAAACGTACATAGCAGTTTTGTTAGAGAAACACACTCTTGCTCAATCTGCCCAAGCGCAACCGCTACGGCCTCAAAACGGCTCGTAATTAAAGGCCTCGACATAGGGTGCAAGCAGGTTGGCAACGCCCGTGAACTCGCTCTCAAAATGGCGCCAGCGAGTCACCGATGACGTGTAAATTGGTTGCGACACCTGCTTTCGGCTCGGTGTAGAAATAAACTTTTTGGCGGCACGGATATGGAAATCTGCAACGCTCGCGTCCCATCCGCAGCCCATGAAATCGAGCACACGCTTAAAGGTTGGTTCGAACTGCAGCACGGCATCCTCGTAGCGGAATTCGAGATAGGGTAAGGTCATCTCTTTGCGTATATGAGTCCACCAGGCCATGACGGCGGCATAAAATTCGGCGGTTCCCGCCCAACTGAGCAGATGAACCGTTGACGGCGAGGGCACCATGAGTTGCATGTAGCAACTGACGCAGATGTCACGAGGATCGCGCATCACAAAAACGACTTTTGCGTCTGGAAAAACGACGTTGATTAACC
>JANLRI010000674.1:0-7011 GCA_031361565.1 Betaproteobacteria bacterium
GCGACGACCCCGCCAGTCCCAAACTGCGCTGTAGTTCAGGCAAGACTCCGTTTACTGCGAACCAAAGCGATGTGCTAAGCAACTGCGCAATAGTGATGACCGGCAGCAAATGGAAAGGCGGCGAAGAAGCCTTCATTGCAAGGATTGAAAGTTAGCGCTTGGCCATGGTTTGCAACATTTCAGCCATTTTTTGATGCAGCATGTTGACTGCCTTGAGAGGCCGGACCATCACTTTGAAATCAACGATCTTCCCTTCGGCATTCCAACGAATCATGTCGATTCCGTTCAAGGTAATGCCATCGATCACATTGACAAATTCCAGGACCGCGTCAGTCTCTGACCAAACCTCACGAACATAATGAAAGCCCGGCCCGCCCAGGACGTGCATTGCCGCTTTGAGATATTGGCTGGTCACCACCTTACCTACCTGGGGTGTATGCACCACGGGAGAATGGAAAACCACCTCATCGGCCAGCAGATGATCCAGCGCCGCTTCGTCGTGATTTTTAATGACGTTGTGCCAAGCCTGAAGTGCCGGTGGCATCATAATCAACTCCCCTGTATTAAAGGCTAGATTTTAACGCTTTAGAGGCAAACCTGCCTGCTGGGCCGCCCAGTGGGACAGGGCCGCAAATTTGAATTCAGTAAGCGCTATCTCTAAACCCAGGAAAGGCTCTAGTGTTGTAAATTCTTAGCAATGCATTTGCACACCTATTGGGTGCCGCGACATCCTCCAACGCTTTCGTAAGGCCATTAACGTGAACTACCCTCTGCCCACCAATCACTTCAAAAGAGCGCTCCTTGCGGGTAAGCAACAAATTGGCCTATGGTGCTCACTTTCTAACCACTATGCAGTAGAAGTGGTGGCAGGCTCTGGCTTTGACTGGTTGTTGCTCGACACCGAGCACTCTCCTAACGACTTAGAGTCCGTCTTGTCGCAGCTTCAGGCCGCAAGTCAGTATGCGGTCGAACCCGTGGTTCGCGTGGCGTGGAATGATATGGTGGCGATCAAGCGCCTGCTCGATATTGGCGTGCGCACCCTGCTCATCCCCATGGTGCAAAATTCAGAGGAAGCGCGCGCTGCGGTGAGCTACACCCGCTATCCGCCTGAGGGTGTACGCGGCGTTGCCGGCACGACTCGAGCATCCGTGTTTGGTCGGGTAAAGGACTATGCCAAGACCGCTCATACCGAACTTTGCGTACTGGTTCAAGTAGAAACTGGAACCGCCCTAAATGAAATCGAGGCGATCGCCAAGGTGCCGGGTGTCGATGGTATTTTTATTGGCCCGGCCGATTTGCACGCCTCCATGGGGTTCCCAGGCGAGACTCGTCGCCCAGAGATGATGGAAATCATGGTCGAAGCCACCAAGCGCATCCGCGCAGCGGGCAAGGCTCCTGGCTTCCTTACTCCCGTGGAAGAAGATGCCCGCCAAATTTTAGCGGCGGGCGGACAATTTGTCGCCGTCGGAGCTGACATTGGCCTCTTAGCACGCAGCACCGAGGCGCTGGCGACTAAATTCAAATAGCACTTACTTATTTTGGAGGGTTTCAGTCAAAGCGCCTAGGGTAAGCCCGACCGATGACAAAGAAAGACCACGAGTGGAGCCCAAGCGGCTTGTGTCAAAGTGATTTTTAGCCATTGCTTCATTTTTAGGACTCGATTCGCACTTCGTCGGCTGGAACAGCTATTGCCCTGGGGCCAAAACTACTGATGCTCGTCAAAGTTGTACTGTGATGGGCCTGCTGAACATCAATGATTAAAAGTGCGTCGGACATCATGACTCCCTTCAGCGACCAAGAAATGCATCTCAAATTGACTCCACAACCGGGGCTAGTGTGGTGTACCAGTGTTATAACCCGAAAATGCCTGACCTTGCAAAATCCCCAAGCGCTAAACGAATCGCCATTCTCGGGCCCGGCGCCATCGGATGCTGCGTGGCGGGCGCCGCGCATGAGCAAGGCCATGAAGTCCTTTTTATCGTCCGTAAGGCATTTGATCACTTTCATTTGAATGGCCCGGAGGGCAGCGTTGAATTCGCGGCGCACTGCATCACTCAGCTTGATGAGCTCCAAGACATTGACCTGTTTGTTCTAGCCACCAAGGCCCATCAAACTGATTCTGTCACAGCCTTCTTGCAGTGGGCTGCTGATCGCGGCACAACCATCTTGATCGCCCAGAATGGGGTCGATCAACTGGATCGCACTGAAGCGATTTTGCAGACAGGGTCGGAACAAAATGAACCGAGAACGCACACCTCGCGTCTCGTGCCCGCTGTGGTGTATTGCTCGGCTCATCGCCTTGGCCCGGGCCACGCAGTACGCGAAGGCCAGGCTAAGTTTATTCTTCCGATGGGCGCGCTCGGCAATGAAGTAGAGAGTCTCTTCGCGGGCTCCTTTCTGGATATTCAATTGAGCGCCGATTGGACTAGCGCTGCCTGGGGCAAGCTGCTGATGAATGCCTCAATCGGGGCCATTTGCGCTCTTGCGCGCCGCGACATGGATGTATTGCACGATGCTCAGGCTTCGGCGCTAAGCTTGGCACTCATGGAAGAAATCATCATCGTCGGGCGCGAGGCTGGCGCGCGCTTCTCTGAAAATGCTGCGGCTGAAGTTTTGAAAGCCGCGCTTAAAACGAGTGCCGGACACATGCCTTCGATCGCTCAAGATCGCATGGCAGGGCTTCCCTCCGAATGGGTGGCACGCAACGAGGTAGTCGTAAGGATGGGTGCACGTTATGGGGTACCGGTGCCGCTGAACACGGCGATGACAACTCTTTTGAGGCTAGGCGAGCCTTGATGTCACGTCGGGCACCCCTCTCGCTCACCGCATTTGAATCACGGCTCAGAGCGTAAAGGTTGAGTGTTTATCCAACGACTACGCTCTTGCGACGTAACTCGCTGATTTCGCCCGCCTGAAAACCATAAGAAGCCAATACGCTGTCGCTATGCTGCCCAAGACTCGGGGCGGCCTGAGGGCGATTTTTAGAGACGCCTGCGATTTGAAACGGGCTATCAACAGTGCGATTCGTACCTCCCATGCCATCGCCTTCGACAATAGCCCCGACCAAATGGGCCTGTTCATCAACTGCAACATCTGCGAGCTTGGCGACGACAGACACGGTGAGTCCACTGGTCTGAAAATGCTGCTGCCATTGCCCGGCATCACGCTGCATGAAAACACGATCTAGCTCGGCAGTCAGGGCCTCGGTATGGGTACGTCGAGCCTCGCCGCTCGTGAAGCGTTCATCGCGGGCAAGCCCGCCAATTCCTAAGTGATCGATCAGCACGGGCCATAACTTCTCCTCGTTGACCATCACAAGCGACAACCAACGCCCATCCCGACACAGGTAAAAATTGCTTAAAGGATTGCGCGGAGCTGTCCGAGGCTGCCGGTGCACAATCTTCGCACCAGAAAGCGCCGCTTGAATCATGATGCCATTGGCCCAGAACCCGTTGGCCAGGAGAGAGGTGGAGACGTTAGCACCGCGACCCGTGCGCTCGCGTTGATAAAGCGCCGTGACTATGGCGCCATACAGGGTGCTCGCCGTCGGCCCGTCTCCTTGAGCTGCGGCACTCGATACGGGCGGCGCGTGCTCATGCGGCCTGATCACATCTGTGATGCCAGAGCGCGCAAAATACGCGGTCGAATCAAACCCCAGGCGATGGGCTTCCGGCCCTATTTCTCCGTACCCGGAAACCGACGCGTAAATTAGACGTGAGTTAAGCGCGTCGAGCGAAGGGTAGTCCAGGCCGAGCTTGGCTCGAATAATAATGGGGAAGTTCGTGATCAGTACATCCGCTTGCCGAACCAGTCGGTGCAAAACCGCCTGGCCCTCTTCGCGCTTGAGATCAAGCGCTAGACTGCGTTTGTTGCGCGAGGTGAAATCCCAAGCAAAGTTATGCTCGCCCTGAGGTAGGCCGGAAAGCTTGAACAGTTGCCGATGCCTGTCTCCGCCGTCAGGTGATTCAATTTTGATCACGTCGGCGCCAAAATCGGACAATATCGTTGCTGCAGCGGGTGCAGCAACATAGCTCGCCACATCCAGAACTTTCAATCCGGCAAATATCGTCACGGCCGCTCACTTAAAGATTGCTAAACGGTCACATTCTCGCACTTCGGATTAACTGCAACTCGGCGAGACCTTCGATCAAGTCACGTCGACGTTCTTAAGCTGGGTGCACGGGCAATAATGTCGCGCACCTGATTCATCTCGCAGCTGTAAAAGAACAAGGCTGCACAACCCCCCGCGCAGGTGAGTGAGCTGAGACTAAAGCTTTTCTACTGCTCAATGTGGGCGCGCAGTCCAAAAATCGAAACCGGGCCGCGATCTGCATTGTAGGCTGGGGCACTAATGCGTTGGTAATCCAAAGCAAAGCTCAGGCTTTTGGAGACTTTAAATTGATAGATCAGCTCATAAATTCGCTCGGGCGCATAAGAAAGCCGTCCATCACCCAAAAAGAAACCTTGGCCTCCTGCAGCAAGATAGGCTTGTCTCGCGCCAGAAATCCGGTTCGCTGCCATCGCAAAGCCCAGCGTGTCTTGAGGCCTTTGCCATGCCGATCCTTTAAGAACCGCACCCAGGCTGAAGCTGCTATCAATTTCGGTGAAAGCGTAGGTCTCGGATTTGCCATCCGCCCAGCTCCAGCGCAGGAAAGCCCCAAGGTCTTTGCCAAGCTGCTGTTGCAGGTTGACACCCACACCGACCTTACTGCGCATCTCCCGGGTGTTGGCAAGATCAGGAACACTCGCAGTGGAAAGGCCTAGTTGGGTGGCTGCATCAAAGCTGCCCATGCGGGTGGTATTGCGAAAGGCCATTAGACGCAGCTTGCCAGCGTAGTCTGGGCGCTCACTCTCGCCGAATTGGTAAGGCTTCTCCCATTCGACTACGTCACCGTAGCGCGCGAAGATTGCCGGGTCTAAGGCAAGCCCATTGGATTCTCGCGGCAAAATAAATCGGCCAAAACGAAGGCTCCAATCTTTGCCAAAATACTCCGCCGAACCTCCCCAGGAATAACCTCTCGCATCAGCAGGATAATCCCATGCCCCATGCGTTAGGAAGGTCCAATTAAGGAAATTCAGGCGAGGGTCGTGCGCAAACTCGTTACCGTCGAACACATCTAGCGCTGAAAAGTTGCCCGCCGTAAACGTCCATTGGGAGTCCAAGCGATGGCGGTAAAGCGCACGTGCACGGTATACCGTGAGACTAGAGCCCGAGGTTCTGGCCAATTCGGCATTGCTTAAACCTCCTAGCCCCGTTAATCGCGACAGTGGGACACCTTGAGCCGCTTCCGGGTGCAGTTCAAACTCTCCTTGCTTCCAAGGTTTGTATTTGAGGAACCCGGTCGCCGTAAAGGAATAGGATAGCTCCTGATTTGCGAGCAGACTGTTGCTGCCTGTATAGGGTGCCTTGAACGCCGATTTGTTCTGCCAAATGTAGGTGGCCTGCCAACCAAAACTCCAGGGGTTGTCGACATCGACGGTAATTGGCGCAGGTGCAGATTCCGGGGCGATGATTTGCGCCACAGACGATGTCGTGCCACAGACTAAAAAAAATGCAATTGCAAAGACTGATAAAGGAGCGGACATGGTCATTAAAAGGAAATAAAGGGTAAGCAACTCAAATGCAACAAGGGCTGAATAGGCTCCCCTGGACGTACACACACCTCAAAGTCTTACAATGCCAGGACATTGTGATGTTTAGGTGAAACGAAACAGAATGGCCGCAAGTTTAGACGGTAAATTGGTTGTAGCGATTTCCTCGCGTGCTCTCTTTGATTTTGAGGAGGAAAACCGCGTTTTTGAGCAGGCCAACGACCAAAGTTACATGGCGCTGCAGCGAGAACGACTTGATGTGGCGGCGAATCCCGGAGTGGCATTTGCGCTCGTCAAGAAGCTTCTGCGCTTCGACTCACCGGATACCTTGCCCGAAGAAAGACGTATCGAGGTCGTAGTCCTGTCCCGCAACGATCCGGTCAGCGGTCTGCGCGTGTTTCGCTCGGCCCAAGCCGAAGGCTTAAGAATTGAGCGTGGGGTCTTTACCCGTGGCCGTGCGCCCTGGAGGTTTCTTGAGCCGCTGAGTGCCAATTTGTTTCTGTCGGCCAATGAAGACGATGTACGCGCCGCGATCGAGTTAGGTTTTCCTGCGGCGCGGGTTTTCCCGCAATCCGTAAAAGCCTCAGAATCGCACCCCGATGAAATTCGCATTGCCTTTGACGGCGATGCGGTTATTTTTTCCGACGAATCGGAGCAGGTGTTTCAACAAGGCGGCTTGGAGGCGTTTCAGTCGCATGAGGCGTCGAAGGCGGCGAAGCCATTACCGCCAGGGCCTTTTAAGCCACTGCTTGAAGCTCTGCAGCTTTTACAGCAACGGCATTCGACGGAGGGATCGCCAATGAAGCTGCGAACCGCCTTGGTGACTGCGCGCAGCGCTCCTGCTCACGAACGTGCGGTGCGCACGCTGATGGATTGGGGCATAGAGATTGATGAGGCGATGTTCCTGGGCGGACTTGAAAAGGGGCCGTTTTTACGCGAGTTTGAACCCGACTTTTTCTTTGATGATCAAACCGGACACGTGGAGTCGGCGGCCAATGTTGGCCCTGCCGGGCAAGTGATTTCAGGGATTCGTAATCAGCCGAAGTAAGATCGGCCCAATAAGGGCGTGGTGGAATTTCCTGAAGCGCGACGAGTGACCACGCATTCATTGCTAAGCGGCGAGAAGACCCTGTGCGGCGTGATCAGAATCCATGCCACCGATTGTTTTAAGAATGTCTTCGGGTTTTCCGACTTTTCTCCATCCTATCAAAAGACTCTCAAAGCGTTGACCAAGCACTCGTTCGAGAACGACCTGGCAATCGAGCGGCTTACAGGCCATCAAGAGTATCCAAATGCCTTCAGGATGAACAAGATATACACCGTCACGCAAGCCTTGGGCCAGCCTTGCGGCGATGGCCTCAGCGGCTTGACTCGTCATGGGGTGTAAGACAACCAAGGTGTGCGGCAAGTCGTGTTGAG
>JANLRI010000686.1:0-4701 GCA_031361565.1 Betaproteobacteria bacterium
ACTCCAATACCAGCTTAAACATGAACCGCCCCCGAAGGCTTTGACAACTTATCGGGGCGCTTGAAGTCCTCAGGCCTGCTGCGAAAGTTCCAATCGTTGACCAGTTTGAAGAACAAGGGCACCAGGAAAATTGCGAGAAAAGTGGCCGCCAACATGCCCCCCAAAACGCCCGTTCCAATCGACTGCCGTGCGGCTGCACCGGCCCCGGTTGAAAATGCCAAAGGCAACACGCCGAGAATAAACGCAAGCGACGTCATTAAAATAGGACGGAAGCGCAGGCGCGCAGCTTCCATTGCGGCGGCCACCGGCGACATGCCTTCATGCACCTTCATACTTGCGAACTCTACAATCAGAATTGCGTTTTTGGCGGAGAGTCCCAGCAAAGTGACGAGACCAATTTGGAAATACACATCATTCGTAAACTGCCTGAGGTAGACCGCTAACAGGGCTCCAAATATACCGAAGGGCAAAGCCAACAACACCGAAAAGGGCAGCGACCACCTTTCGTACTGTGCGGCCAGGATTAAGAAGATCATCAAGAAGCCCGCGCCAAGCGCCAAACCACCCGCGCTGCTACTACGTTTTTGTTGAAAGGCGCCTCCGCCCCAGTCGTAGCCGACGTCTAGAGGCAACACTTGCCCGGCCACGCGCTCCATCGCGGCAATGGCCTGACCCGAACTAAAGCCCGGCTTTGGCTCGCCCAAGATTTGAATCGAAGGAAGCGCATTGAAATGCTGCACTGAATCTGGCCCAGCCACAAAACTTACTTCGGAGACCGTGCGGATCTGAATCATTTGGCCCGTTTTTGAACGTACATAAAGCGCGCCGATATCATCAGGCTTGGATCGATATTGCCCTTCAGCCTGCATCAACACCTGATAAATGCGACCGCTCTTGTTGAAGTCGTTGACGTAGTAGCTGCCTAAGGTCGCCGCCAAGGTATTGTAGATATCGCCTACGGCAATGCCCATAGCGCGCGCTTTTTCCGTATCGACACTCACGAAGATTTGCGGGGAATTGGCCTGCCAAAGGCTCTTCACTCCTTGCAGCTCGGGCTGCTTATTGGCCTCAGCGAGCAAGCCGGGCAAGAGTTGTGCCAATCGGCGAACGCCGCCATCGCCCTTGTTTTGAAGATAGAACTCGAAGCCACCGGTTTGCCCAAGCCCTTGAATTGCAGGTGGCGCAAAGGCAAGTGGCAGACCCTCCTTAATACCACCTGTCTTCATATAGGTCTCCATCACTAACTGTTTGGCAGTCTGATCGCGCTCGGCCCAAGGGCGCAGCGGAAAAAACATAGTCGCCGCGGACGATTTGAGACCACCACCGCCCAAGAAATTGAGGCCCACCAAACTAAATACTGAATCGATGTTTTTGTTGGGCGACATCGCTGCTTCGACCTTTTTTACGACCGCGTTTGTTCTTTCAAGCGAGGAGCCTTCAGGCAAAATCACGGCACCAATGTAATAGCCCTGATCTTCGTCAGGAACCAGAGCGCTTGGAACATTTTTGTACAAGACACCCGTTAATATTCCCATACCAACAAAAAGTAGAAGACCAATAAAACCGCGCTTTAAAAAGAACGCGACTCCTTGGGTGTAGCGGTGAGTCACCCGCTCGAAGCCGTGATTAAACTTCCTGAAAATCCACGCGCGATTCTCAGCGCCAGGCTTCAAAAGTACGGCGCACAACGCCGGTGTCAGGGTGAGGGCAACGAAGCCTGACAAGACGACGGCAATAGAGATGGTGACCGAGAATTGTCGGTAGAGCTCGCCCGCCAGTCCGCCCAGAAAGGCGACTGGAATGAATGCGGCACACAAGACCAGAACAATTGCAATGACCGGACCGGTCACCTCTTGCATTGCCTTTACAGCAGCATCGTGGGGGCTCAGCCCCTCTTCATGCATCAGGCGCTCGACGTTCTCGAGCACCACAATTGCATCGTCCACCACAATACCGATGGCGAGAACCATCCCGAATAAAGTCAGTGTGTTAATGCTGTAGCCCAGCAAGTGTAGGCCAGCCATCGTGCCAATCAGGGACACGGGAACGGCCAATACGGGAATAATCGTGGCCCGCCAGCTCTGCAAAAATACATAGACCACGATGAACACCAAGACCATAGCCTCCGCTAAAGTTTTGAGCACTTCGCGAATCGACTCGGCCACGAACGGTGTGGTGTCATACGGTGTGGAATACGTCATGCCGGGCGGGAACTTGGCCTTAAGCTCAATCAGTGTTTTCTCAACCGCAGCCCGAGTTTCGAGCGCATTGGCACCAGTTTGCAAAAACACTCCGATTGGCACCGTGGGGTGCCCATTCACTCGGCCGTAGAAGTTGTAATCCTTCGAACCCAATTCAATGCGAGCGACATCCTTGAGCCTGGTGATTGCGCCTTTGTCGCCGCTGCGCACCACGATGTCGGCAAACTGCTCGGGCTCCAGAAGCCGACCTTTCGCCGTCACGGTCAAGGTAAGCTCTTCGCTGTTATTGGGGGGAGAGCCAATCTTGCCCGCCGCGTATTGCGCATTTTGCTCGGTCACTGCGGCCGTAATATCGGCCACCGTGACCCCCAGTTGCGCCATCCGATCCGGGCGCAACCAAATGCGCATGGCATAGTCCTTGGCGCCAAAGATCTGCACATTGGTCGTCCCGGGCACCCGCTTTACGGCATCAACGATATTTTGAGTCGCGTAGTTCGAGATGAAGAGCGCGTCATAACGGTCATCAGGCGAATAGAATGCCGCGACCACCAGAAAATTTGCCGAGCTTTTCGAAACGGTGAGGCCCTGGCGTTGTACTTCCTGCGGCAACTTAGAAAGCACTTGGTTCACGCGGTTGTTGACGTTCACCGCTGCGATATCCAGATTCGTGCCAACATCAAACGTCACATTGATGGTCACGGTGCCATCACCGGACGACGTCGAATCCATGTAGAGCATCTTCTCGACGCCGTTGATGGATTGCTCAATGGGTGCGGCCACTGTGGTCTCAAGCACTTCGGCCGAAGCGCCTGGATAGATCGCTCGCACATTCACCACCGGCGGCGAGATTTCAGGATAGCGTGAGATCGGCAGGATACGCATGGCCGCAAGGCCAGCGAGCACTAGTAAGAGCGACAAGACAGTCGCAAAAATCGGACGCTCAATAAAGAATTTGGAGAACATTTTGAACTCGCTTCTTTATTTCGAAGGAGCAGGCGAGTTGCCCGCAGGTACAGCGGTACTCGCTGGTGCTGGTGTTGGTGTTGGTGTTGGTGCTGGTGCTGGTGCTGGGGATGGAGGTGGCGACCCGGACGAGGCCGCGCCTTTAGATGCGTTTGCTGCACCAACGCTTGCCACATAAGGTACAGGTTTCACGGTCATGCCCGGCGTATTCGCCTTGATGAAGCCCTCCACAAGCACCCGTTCGCCGTTTTGCAGGCCCTTACTGACAATCCATTGGCCTTGCGTCCAACCGTCTAATTCCACGGGCCTGGGCGCCAGCTTATTATCAGGCGAGACTACGAAGACAATCTTTCCGAAGGGGCTGTCGATGACCGCGCGTTGGGGCACGGTGAGTACATTGTTGCGACTTGCACCGCCGAGCTTCACCCGCACAAACTGGCCCGGCCGAAGGTTGCCCTCCGGGTTGGGGATCTCCGCGCGGGCTTCGATATTGCCCGTCTGAGCGTTCACCTTTTCGCTCGCAAAGTTAAGCTTACCCATGCGCGGAAAGGTACTACCATCAGCCAGCTTGAGCTGTACGGTAAATCCGAGACTGCCATTATTCGCGCGCTTGCCGGGGACCGTGAGCTGCCCCTCGCTCACTTGTTTATTAAGCTTTAGAAACTCACTTTCGGAGACACTAAAGTTTACGTAGATGGGATTGGTTTGGACGATCGTGGTGAGCAGGCTATCGGCCGCCGTGACCAGGCTTCCATCCGACTTGCTGACCGCGCCAGTTACGCCGCTGATGGGTGCCAGTACCTTGGTATAACTCAAATTGAGTCGCGCTTCAGCCGCTTGTGCCCGTGACTGTTTCAGAGTGGCCTCGGCCAGCTCAAGAGCAGACCGGCTGTCATCAAATTCTTTTTGACTGATTGCCTTTTCCGCAATAAGAGGCACCAAGCGAGCGTTGTCTCGCTTGGCTTGATTGAGCTTAGCGTCTGCTAGGGTCACCGCCGCTTCGGCCGAAGTCAACTGGGCTTGAAAGGTGGCGGGGTCAATTTGAAACATCGGACTGCCCGACTTAACACTACCCCCTTCTTCATACAAACGTCGCTGCAAAATGCCCGCGACCCGTGCCCTGACTTCGGTTTCACGCGAGCCTGCTGTTTGTCCCGCATACTCATATTCTACGGGCTGAGCAGAAGCCTGAACCGTGATCACCGACACCTCGGGGGCAGGCATAGCCCCTGGAGGACCTCCTGCACCACCGGCTTTCGGGGCTGCTGCCTTGTCGCAAGCGCCGAGTGCCAGTATCGTAAGTGCCAAAAGCACAAACCGTGCGGGCGTAACAGGTGGCAACGAGGAAGAAAACCGCAAGGTCGAAGGTAGGTAAAAGGCTGGCATGGTGAACACTTATCAATAGGGTTGTCACTTCATGTTAACCCAGAGCGCAGAGCCCACGCTACAAGCCGGGACTATAAGCGCGGCCTAACAAGCAACGCAAAATAAGCCATACCTACCACTGGGCTTTCACACCCAGCCAAAAACTTCGCGG
>JANLRI010000701.1:0-2082 GCA_031361565.1 Betaproteobacteria bacterium
GCCAGTGATTCCTATAGTCAGATTCTGACCTCATGGAGCCGACTTTATCGCTTGCTTTTGGAACCTTTCCCAAAAGAGCGCTATCTTTTGGGTGCCGAATTGCTAGCGCTGACCCAGACCGAAGGCCGCGTGGCTCTCACCTGTGTGGATGGGCGCAAGTTCGAGGCCGATCTCGTGATTGGCGCCGACGGCATCCGCTCCCAAGTTCGGGCATTGCTGGCGCCACAGAGTAGGCCTCAGTATGCGGGTTATGTGGCCTGGCGCGGGGTGTGCGATGAGGCCAGTCTCTCCAAGAGAACACTGAGCACGCTGTTTGACAAGTTTGGTTTCGGCTTGCCCGAGCATGAGCAGATGCTCGGTTATCCGGTGGCTGGGCCCAACAACAATATTCAAATTGGCAAGCGTTGCTATAACTTTGTTTGGTACCGTCCTGCGGTCGGTGAAGCCTTGAACGAGCTATTGACCGATGACGACGGTACACGCTACGAAGGTGGTATTCCACCCCACAAAATTAGTTGGCGAGCGCTTGCCGAGGTTCGGGAATCCGCCCGGCGTCTCCTGGCGCCGCAATTCGCCGAAATTTTGCAGAAGACTGCACAACCGTTTTTGCAACCCATTTTCGATTTACAATCGCAGCGCCTCGCCTTCCAGCGGGTCGCCCTGATGGGTGATGCCGGCTTTGTGGCTCGCCCGCATGTGGGCATGGGGGTGACTAAGGCGGCGGAAGATGCCATGGCGTTGTGCCAGGCGATCGTGCAGTTTGGCGGTAGCGCCAAAGCTCTGAGTTCTTACGAAGAGAGTCGTCTCGTGCCGAGCCTCTTGGTCGTAAGACGGGGCAGAGACTTGGGCGCGTACATGGAATCACAAGGACGGGAGATCCAGGCAAATCAACTCGCTGTAACGCGCTCCGCGCACAAGGTGATGATGGAAACGGCAATTGATCTCGCACTGGTGCCACAACCACTGGTGCCACAACTCTAGTGTCACAACTCTGGCGTCACAAAATTAGCCACTTATTTAGTCTTTTCGACCTAGCAAGAACTTAAAACTTTCGGAGACAGTATGAAACCTAACGATTACTCATCGGCATCGACTCATTTAACCGCGCGGCCTCGCTCAAATGTTCGACGTTCCCTCGTCCTTGCGGGTGGAGCCGCGGCCACGCTACCTCTGTTCAACATTGCGAGCGCACAAACCGGGCCGATCAAGATCGGATTTCCTACTCCCCTGACTGGAGCTTTCTCTGCTGAGGCACAAGACCAGGTGCGTGCTGCAGAAATCGCCGTCAAAGAGTTCAATGAATCAGGGGGTTTTAATGGCCGCAAGGCTGAGCTTCTGGTGCGCGACGATAAGCTCAACCCTGGAGAGGCCGCGACTCGAACCTTGGAGTTAATTGAGAAGGATAAAGTTGATTTTGTAGTCGGCTCACTGTCGGCGGCTACCCAGCTCACTATTAATGCCGTCTGCCGAGATCGCAAAGTTTTGTTCAATTCGATTAGCCAGTCGGATGCCATCAACGAAGCGAAAGATTGGAGTTTATTTACGTTCCACGAGGCCCTCAATCCCCATATCACGGCCGGCGCAGTGGCTCGTTATGCTTTCCCAAAATTCGGAAAGAAGGTGGTTTATCTCACGGCAGACTATGCCTACGGGCATGAAATGGTGCGCGGCTTCCAGCGCGCCGGCCAGTCGCTCGGTGTGCAAACCCTCGCCGATATTCGCCATCCGCTCGGTACGTCGGATTACTCCGCTTTCTTGCCACGAATTCAGGCTTTGAAGCCTGACGTGCTGGTGCTGTGCAATTTCGGTCGCGACCTGGTCAACTCGGCCAAACAAGCTACCGACTTTGGTTTGAAGGCAAGTACCAAGATCATCACCCCTGTATTGCTGTACACGGCACGCCAAGCGGGCGGCCCTGAAGCCTTTGAGGGCATTCTTGGGGGTACTTCCTACTACTGGGGTATTGAAGACAAGGTGCCCACCGCCAAGGCCTTTAACGATAAATTCCGTAAGGCCTATGGCGGTACTGTTCCATCGGATTACGGCGCCCTCGGCTATGCCGGGGTACGAAGCGTTCTGCAG
>JANLRI010000724.1:0-2586 GCA_031361565.1 Betaproteobacteria bacterium
CGCGGAGGATGCGTCGCGATAGTGGCCAGACTCTTGCGGACCTTGCAGGATTTCTAGGGACAAAGTTTCGTATGTTTTCGTATTGACTTTGGCAGTGCCGTTGCGCTACAGTCAGAGCGTTTCCGGCGCATGCCGGTTTGAGTCTGAGGCTTTTAGGAGTGCTCAGCGGCCTAGATGAGCGATTGGAAGCTTGACTAGGTGACTAGACCAGCCCCCTTGATTGGGGGCTTTGCTTTTCTAGGACTTGGTGTGCCACTTCAATCGCTTTACCTAAAGCAGGGGCAGGTACTAATCTGCGATTTTTCGAGCGGATTCGTTCCGCCCGAGATGACTAAGACCCGTCCGGTGATCGTCATCTCGCGAGAAAGTACACATAAGAGACGGCCTTGCACCATCGTCCCCTTTTCGACAACTGCACCAGCACTGATTGAGCCGTGGCATACCTTGTTCGCGATCAATCCCATTGGGCCGACATTTATGGTTCCCGGGGTTTCGGCTAAGTGCGACATGCACTACACGGTTTCCTTTGAGCGATTGAGTAAGCCGCATCGCAAGACTAGAAATGGTCCCGAATATTTCGCGCCAAAGCTAAGCGGCGATGAGATTAAGAGAGTCCAAAATGGTGTCGAGGCTTATTTTAGGCTCGTGGGCTAACGGACACACCTACCTGTTTAGGACAGGAGGTAGCGCGCGAGCGCGCGAGCCTATGAACCACACCACAGATACGTGCGATTTTTTTGATCTGAGAAAGTCGCGTCAAAGGACTAGGCATTAGGCCGACAAGTTCGCGCGCGCGACCATCTCATTTAATTCGAACCGAAATCGCTTCGAAGCAATGTTCCAACAGTTCCGATAAATCAAATGTCGAAGCAATAAAAAAACCGCTTTAGGACAATTTTAGGACGATCACTGATTTTTGGACGACTAAAAATCCACCTAACTACCCGCAAAGCCGCATGAAATAAGGGTTTGAGGTGGTAGGCGATAGTGGCTTCGAACCACTGACCCCTGCCGTGTGAAGGAAGGAAAACGAGACTTTCTTGGACTACCTTAGACGCTGTTTTCACTCTCACAAGAGGGAAAGTTAGTCTAAGGAAATCCAGGAAATATCATATAATGTTTTCATACTTTTTTCATACCTTGGGCCATGGCAAATTTTTCAAAAGTTTCGGAGCGTGATCGACTGAAGGTTAGGAGAGATCCTTACTGGGCCAAAATTCAGAAGGGCTGTTACCTCGGTTTCAGGAAAATGACGACCTCTGGGGGCACTTGGCTATTGCGCGCCTTCGATGAGTCTTCCGGTAAGCAGGTGTATCGCCCCATGGGCGATTTTCTGGAAATCCCGGATCATCAACGCTACGATGCAGCCAAGAAAGAGGCAGAGGAATGGTTCAAACATCTCGGGAGGGGAGGGCTGGTCGAAAACATTAGTGTTGGCGATGCCTGCCGCCGGTATGTTGAAAGTATTAGGGACAAAAAGGGCGGCAAGGCTGCTGATGACACGGATGCGAGGTTCACGCGATATGTCTATGGCTCTGATGTCGCGAAAATTCAAATGCCCAAGCTTGCACGCCGTCATGTTGAGACCTGGGTGAAAAAACTAAAAGCCACCCCAGTTAATCGAGGCGTTAATGCAAAAGCGCTTGCTCCTGCTGAGCGTTCACCGTCAAGTGTTAATCGCGATATGACCGTGCTTCGGGCCGCCTTGAATAAGGCATTCAATGATGACGTCGTCACTACTGATGCTGCATGGCGCGTCGCTTTAACTCCGATCAAAAATGCTGATCGCCGTCGAGATGCGTACCTTGAACGCAGTCAGCGTTTGGCGCTAGTTGAAAACGCAGCCCTGGACGTAGGCATCTTTTTACGTGGTCTGGCTTTACTTCCGCTTCGCCCTGGCGCTTTGGCCGCTTTGTCGGTGTCGGATTTGGATAAGCGTTTGAGCGTTTTGAAGATTGGCAAGGATAAGGCGGGTAATGATCGGAAAATATTACTACCAAAAGGCACCTTTGAATTCCTATCGGATCAGGCCAAGGGGAAATTACCGAGGGCGCCTTTACTCTCTCGGCAAGATGGCGAACGTTGGGATAAGGACGCCTGGAAGAAGCCCGTCAGGGCAGCAGCTCGAGCGGCTGGGTTGTCTGATGCGATTACGGCCTACGCAATGCGACATTCGGTCATCACTGATCTTGTGACTGGAGGATTAGATCTAATGACGGTAGCCCAGCTTAGCGGTACAAGTGTGGTGATGATCGAAAAGCACTACAGTCACTTGCGGGCTGATCATGCTGCGGCTGCTCTCGCGACTCTATCTCTTTGACCGAGACAATAGTTTTCCTTTTTTAATTTCCTTCTAATTGCGAGTCAAGGGTAGTGATTGGTTGCTTGATTCTCTCGACATCTGATTCTAAGATCCAGCTTCGCTTTTCTTGCAAGAGTTGGTTGACGGTCGTTGTCAAGCTAGTTGTCGCTTGGAATGATTTTGTTAAGCAGCCTTTTTCAGCATATTCTGTGCCTCCGTTGCATGGGTTTGAGGGTGAGTTTTCTTGTCTGGGTTGAGATGCACTTCGGTGACGGGGTCCCAGT
>JANLRI010000001.1:0-5193 GCA_031361565.1 Betaproteobacteria bacterium
GGGATGTTGAAATTGCCGATGGTCTGCAAGGTTGGGGACAGAAACCAACATAGTCCCCCAAGGGTGGCGATCAAGAGGGTCGCAAGGGCGAGGTCACGTTTTTGGCCGGCGGCCCAAGCATAACGAAGTGTGAGCAACAGCATCAAAAGCATGCCTATGCCAATCGCCGAAACTCTAAACCCGTTAGGAAGATCCAAGGCCGGGGTGCGAATCATCCATTCCGATTGTACATATTCCCAAGCTGGGTGTAGCAAGAAAAGCAGGAAACTCGCGACTAAAAGCAAGGCGAAGGTTTGGACAAATCGGCTCAAGGCCGGGGGCAACAATTCGACAAATAGATTGAGACGCAGGTGCTCGTTGCGATCAATGGCCAAAACGGAACCGAGCATGGCGACCCAGAGAAAGGCGATGGAGATAATCTCGTCAATCCACGTAATGGGCGATGAGAACACGTAACGGGAGATCACGCCTACCAAGAGCAGAACTACGATCACGACGTTGAGAACGGCGCAGAAGAATTCGATGGGGCGCAGCAACTTGGTGCCCGGTCGATTGGCTTGCAGTTCACTGGCGTCGACTGGAGAGGCCGTTGCCTGGCCGGTGAAAGTATCGGGGGTACTGGTCATGAAAAATACTGCGCCATATTTAACCGAACGCCGCGTCAGCAAACGTCATGTGTCTTCCTGGGGCCGCTTCAAACAAGGCCTTAGTGTAGGCATGTTGAGGGTGACTGAACAATTCGATGGTAGGCCCGTACTCCACGATCTCGCCCTTGGACATGACCACGACTTGATCGCAGATCTGCGCGGCCACTCTTAAATCATGCGTGATAAAGAGAATGGCAAGATTCAGCTTTGCCTGCAACTCTTCGATCAGTTTCAGCACCTGGGCTTGAACCGACACGTCGAGCGCCGATACGGCTTCGTCGCAGATGAGCAGCTCCGGATTCATCGCCAAGGCGCGAGCGATACAAATGCGCTGGCGTTGTCCGCCCGAGAACTGATGGGGATAGCGATCCAGTGAATGGGCATCCAAACGCACTAGGTTCATGAGGCCTTTCGCTTGCTCTAAGGCGTCGGCCTTGCTTTTGCCGTAGTTCATCGGCCCTTCGACAATCGACTGCCCCACGGTTCGGCGCGGGTTCAGGGAGCGATAGGGGTCTTGGAAAACAATCTGAACTTTTTGCCTTAGGGCACGCATATCGCTCACTGAGCGCTGCGCAATCTCTTGGTCAACCAAGTAAATCTTGCCAGCACTCGGCTCAATCAAGCGGGCTATGCAGCGCGCCACCGTCGACTTTCCCGAGCCCGATTCGCCAACGATGCCGAGTGTTTGGCCCTTTCGAATTTCAATGCTCACGTTCTTGGCGGCATCGACGATTCGTTTGCCGCCAAAAAGTGAATCAGTTTTATAGGATTTACCCAAGCCCTCAGTTCTAAGCACGACCGGCGAAGCCGCCAACTTGGCTCTAAACTCCAGGGACTGCGCTGGAGGCACTGGACTGGGCACCGCCGCAATGAGCATCTTGGTGTACTCATGTTGCGGACTGCGCAGCATTTGCTCCTTGTCACCGAGTTCGACCAGCTCGCCATACTTGAGGACAGCCACGCGATCCGCAATGTCGGCCACAACGCCGAAGTCATGGGTAATGAACAACACGCCGGTGTGCCGCTCACTTTGTAGTTCGCGAATGAGTTTGAGAATTTGTGCCTGGGTTGTAACATCCAGCGCCGTGGTCGGCTCATCCGCTATCAGGAGCACCGGTTCAAGAATTAGAGCCATGGCGATCATGATGCGCTGGCGCTGACCGCCAGAGAGCTGATGCGGGTAGGACTCGTACATGCGCTCGGGTTCGGGCAGATGCACCTGCTTGATCATCTCTAGCACCTTGTTTCGTCGGGTGGTGCCATCCAAGGCCGTGTGCTCACGCAACACTTCATCAATTTGATTGCCGCATTTCATGACCGGGTTTAAGGCCGTCATCGGTTCCTGGAAAATCATGCCGATTTTCACACAGCGTAACTCGCGAAGTCGGGCTTCGCTGGCGTGGGTGATGTCCTCGCCTTGCAAAATAATTTGACCGCTGGCAATCGGTAGGGCCTTGGCCAGTAAGCCCATCGCGGAGAACGCAATCACGGATTTACCGGAACCGGACTCACCCACTAAGCAGACAATTTCGCCGGGATGAACTGTAAGTGACACCTTCTGCACGGCATACTCGCGGTCCGCGCCTTTGGGTAAAGCGATACGGAGCTCACGCAGCTCCAGCACCGGTGCAGTTTTTGGCGTGGCGGATTCAAGAATCGATGGAGCGCTCGTCACGACCATCGCCCCTATAGCTTCTTGGACATGCGTGGATCAATCGTGTCGCGCAGGCCGTCGCCCAACATATTGATGCCGAGCACCGTGAGCGCCAGAAAAATTCCCGGGTACAAAATGTTGTGCGGAAACAATTGAAAACTGGACCGACCCTCGGCCATGATGTTGCCCCAGGTCGGAATCTCCGGCGGAATGCCGACCCCCAAAAAACTCAGAATCGCCTCTACTAAGATGGCCGAACCACAAATGAAAGTGGCCTGAACGATGAGTGGCGCAATCGTATTGGGCAGAACATGGCGCCAGAGAATTTTCGCGGTGGGAGTACCGACCGAGATCGCAGCTTCGACATAGGGCTCCTCGCGAATCGACAGCACAATCGAGCGCACCAGTCGAACCACGCGCGGAATCTCGGGGATCGCCACAGCCGCAATCACGGTGCCGAGTGAGGCGCCGGAAAGCGACACCAAGGCGATCGCCAAAAGAATCGCGGGAATGGCCATTAAGCCATCCATGACGCGCATCACGATGCTATCGACGCGTCTGAAGTAACCCGAAATCAAGCCGATTAAAAGGCCCAGAGAAATACTCAGCACGGCGACCGAGAGTCCAACAGTCAAGGAGACCCGGGCACCAAAGACCACGCGACTATAAACATCCCTACCCAAACTATCGGTCCCCATGTGTACCGTCTTGGTGATTTTCTTACCTTCGTCATCGCGTTCGGTAACCTCATAGCCTGGCAGTTTGTTGCGATTGCTGGGGTTAATGGCGCTCGGGTCATGACTGGTGAGCAAAGGCGCACTCACCCCCATCAAGGCAATGATGAAGACCAAGAGGAAGCCGATCCAAACACTGGGGGACTTCAATAGTTTTTGCCATAGTGCGCGGCCGTCTTGCATTAGTAACGAATCCTGGGGTCTAAGACAGTATAGGCAAGGTCAATCAAAAGATTAATCACCACATAAGCCAGAGAAAACAACATGATCACTGCTTGAACCGTTGGGTAATCGCGCGCTAACACCGCGTCCACAGTAAGTCGCCCTAAACCAGGAATATTAAAAACGCTCTCGGTCACCACCACGCCCCCAATTAAAGACGCTATGCCGATACCAATGATCGTCACAATCGGCACAGCCGCATTGCGTAAGGCATGCCCGACCACCACCTTCCATTGGGCCAGGCCCTTGGCGCGGGCGGTACGCACATAATCTTCATTGAGCACTTCTAGAACACTGGTGCGAGTCATGCGCGCAATCAGAGCGATGAAAATAATGGCTAGTGTGCAAGCGGGCAAGATCAGGTGGTATAAAAACGGCCCGAGACCCTCAGCGAGTGGCTTATAGCCTTGTACCGGAAACCAATCCAGTTTCATGGAGAAGAAGAAAATAAGCAAATAGCCGATGACAAAAGCCGGCACCGAAAAGCCCAGCACGGACAGGCCCATCACGCCGCGATCTAACCAGGATCCTTGCTTCCAGGCCGCCAGAGTGCCCAAGGGGACCGCAATCAAGGTGGCAATGATGATGGTGAGAGTCGCCAGGGCAACCGTAGGACCTACCCGGTCTGAGATCATCGAGGCCACCGCTTTTTTGTAGAAGAAAGATTCGCCAAAATCGCCGCGCACCATGTTGCCAGCCCAGATGAAAAACTGGGTGACGAGTGGTTTACTCAGGCCGAGTTTTTCGCGAATGTCGGCAATTTCTGAAGCGGTTGCGGCATTGCCCGCGATGACGGCGGCTGGGTCACCGGGGGTGAGCCGCAACATCAAAAAAATCAACACGGCCACGATCACGATCACTGGGATCGTGGCGAGTAGTCGACGACCAATATAGGCCCACATCGCGAACTATTCTAAGCCGCCTTAGGTCGCGAATTACTTCTTGGTCACGCCCCAGAACGCAGTGACGGGAGCCACTGGCACGCCATCGATACCTTTGCGCATGGCCATCGGCGCATACCACTGACCCAGGTGCACATGGGTTGGGTACTCGAGATAACGCAGCTGCACTGCTTCGGCAATGGCTTTTTGTTTGCCAGGATCAGTCATGCGTGCGAATTGGTCGCGCAGCAACTCGATGCGCTCATCGCAAGGCCAACCAAAAAGAGCCTTGTCGCAGGAGGAGTTCAAGAACGCGGTGCTAACCGGATTCATCACGTCAGCAGCCACCCACGAGGTGAGGAACGCATGCCAGCCACCGGCATTGGGTGGATCTTTCTTGGCGCGACGCGCAACCACCGAACCCCAGTCCATCGATTGCATGTCGACTTTGAAACCCGCTTTTTCCATTAGAGATTTAGCAACCGGGGCCAAGTTAGTCAGTACTGCCAGGTCGGTCGAGTGTAGAAGCACAATAGGCGTGCCATCGTACTTTGCCTCAGCCAGCAACTCGCGGGCCTTCTTCATGTTGGACTCAAGCTTGTCTTCCATGCCGCGATCGCTTGCCAAGGGCGTGCCACAAATAAACAGAGCCTTACACTGTTTGTAATACTTGGCATCACCAACTACAGCCTTTAGAAAGTCTTCCTGATTAAACGCGTAGAACAGCGCTTGACGAATTTTCGGATTGTCGAACGGCTTGGCGGTGGTATTGAAACGGAAGACAAACTGATTGCCGAGTGGGTTGGCATCCAAAAACTTTAAATCCGCGCTTTTGGCCATCACGGGCAGTAGGTCGTGAGAGGGAATTTCAACAATATCCACTTCTCCCTTGATCAAGGCATTGGTGGCGGTTTGCTGATCATTAATGACTTTCCATTCGACCCGATCAACCTTAACGACTTTGCCGCCGGACATGCCCGAGACAGGCTCGCTGCGCGGTTTGTATTTGTCAAACTTCACGTACACCGCCTTGTCGCCTGGCTTCCATTCGTCGG
>JANLRI010000019.1:0-8569 GCA_031361565.1 Betaproteobacteria bacterium
CGGGAAAGTGGTCAACAACATGCCACCCAAAGAGCGCGACATCGCCATGGTGTTCCAAAACTACGCCCTTTATCCGCACATGACGGTGCGCGACAACATGGCCTTCTCACTGAGTCTTGCGAAACGTGAAAAATCGGTGATCGATGAGCGAGTGAACAAGGCGGCTGGAATCTTAGGGTTGAATCCCTACTTGGATCGCTATCCGCGGCAACTTTCCGGTGGTCAGCGCCAGCGTGTGGCGATGGGGCGTGCAATTGTCCGCGATCCGCACGTATTTTTATTTGATGAGCCACTCTCCAACCTGGATGCCAAGCTGCGCGTGCAGATGCGCACAGAAATTAAAGAATTGCACCAGCGCTTGAAGACGACTTCGATTTACGTCACCCATGACCAGATTGAGGCCATGACCATGGCCGACAAGATTGTGGTCATGCGCGATGGCATTGTGGAGCAAATCGGCTCTCCCCTGGATTTGTACGATCACCCAGTCAATCAGTTTGTGGCCGGATTCATCGGCTCGCCCGCAATGAATTTTCTTCCCGGTACCTTGCGTGTAGGTGGAGGCAGCGCAACCGTAGACTTCGGGGAAGGTATTTCGCTCAGAGTCCCCGATGGCCTGAAGGTCGGCCTGGCGGACAGGGACGGTCAGCAAATTGTCTTTGGCACGCGCCCAGAGCATGTGACGATGGCAAGTGGCGATGAAGGTGTACCGGCCCAAGTGGTGGTCGTTGAACCCACTGGAGCCGACACCCAGGTGTTCTCCAAGATTGCCGGGATTGACGTCACCTCCGTTTTCAGCGAGCGCTACACGTTTCGTCCAGGCGATACGATTCGATTAATGCCCGATATCTCGCGGGCGCATTTATTTGATGCCACAAGCGGACAGCGGCTAAACGCTTGAGATTGGGTTTTGCCGAGCAGTAAACAGATTGCAACAATCTTAAATAAGTGAGGAGACAACGATGGTGCAGTTCACGAGACGTAAATTTCTAAAAACCACGAGTGCCGCGACGGGCGTCGCAGCCTCGCCCGTGCTGTTTGCACCGGACGCGCACGCACAGTGGGCCGGCAAACCAGAGCCGGGCGCCAAACTTCGTGTACTGCGTTGGAAGCGCTTCGTACAAGGCGATGAAGATCAATTCATGGTCAATGTGAAGAAGTTCGAAGAGACCTATAAGGTATCGGTGCGTATTGATAGCGAAGGTTTTGAGGACATTCGCCCGAAAGCAGCCGTCGCGGCCAATGTAGGTAGCGGTCCAGACATCATTGCAGGCTGGTTCGATGATCCGCATCAATACCCGGATAAGTTGGTACCGCTCACCGATGTGGCCGATTATCTCGGCAAAAAATACGGTGGCTGGTACGACTCGGCGCGTGAATACGGCATGCGCGGCAAAGAGTGGCTGGCCATTCCCTGGGGCTGCGCGGGCGGTACCATGGTGCATCGTATAAGTCATATGCAGGCCGCTGGTTTCAACGAATTTCCCAAAGATACTGCAGGCTTTTTAAAACTCTGCCAGGGCTTAAAAGCCAAGAACACCCCGGCCGGGTTCGCGCTGGGCAATGCCACCGGTGACGGCAATGGTTGGTGTCATTGGTTGGTGTGGGCCTTCGGGGGCAAACTGGTCGATAAAGATAACAAGGTGGTCATCGATAGCCCCGAAACACTCAAGGCACTCGAGTATTCCAGAGAGCTTTACGCCACCTTCATCCCGGGTACTCTCTCCTGGCTTGATCCAAACAATAACAAGGCCTTTATCGATGGGCAGATCAGTCTGACCAATAACGGCATATCAGTATATTACGCCGCCAAGACCTCATCCGATCCAAAGATCAAGGACATGGCCGCCGACATCGGTCACGCCAATATGCCGATCGGCCCGATTGGGCGCCCGACTGAGTTGCACCTGGTCACGCAGTGGATGGCCTTCAAGCACAGTAAATTCCCAAAGGCATGCAAAGAATTTATTCGCTTCATGATGGAGAAGGAACAATACGAACCTTGGCAGCAAGCGGCCATTGGTTACATTTCGCAACCTCTCCGAGCCTACGAGTCGAACCCCATTTGGACGGTCGATCCTAAGCACACACCGTATCGCGATTGCTTCAAGAACTTAGTGTCCAACGGGCATGCCGGTCGCTTAGGCTTTGCCTCTGCGGGCGCGATGGCCGACTTCATTATCGTCAACATGGTGGCCGAAGCCGCGTCCGGTTCCAAGTCGCCCAAGGAAGCTATGGAGCGGGCACAAAAGCGCGCTGAGCGCTACTACAAAGTCTAGGAGCATGGGCGGCATACCAAAGTACGCCGCCCACACTCTTAGGCGCTTGGAAACACCGCAAAGACACGCCTGCCCCTGAACCCAAGGGGTTTGCGCTTTACTCTCGAGATTTGACAGGCCAGTTAAGAGATGCTCGCTAAGCTGCAAAATGATAAAAATGCCCTGGGCCTGCTTTTCATGGTGCCCGCGGTACTGCTCTTGGTCGTCTTTCTGACCTACCCACTCGGGCTTGGGACCTGGCTTGGCTTTACCGATGCCAAAGTCGGCCGCGCGGGCGAGTGGGTGGGTTTGGAGAATTACAAATACTTGATCGGCGACAGCGTCACCCAGTTGGCGCTGTTCAACACAATTCTGTACACGGTCTCCGCCAGCATTCTTAAATTTGTGTTGGGCCTGTGGTTAGCGCTTTTGCTCAACAAACACATCCCCTACAAATCATTTTTTAGAGCGGTGATTTTGCTGCCCTGGATCGTGCCCACGGCACTTTCAGCGATTGCTTTTTGGTGGCTTTACGATGCGCAATTTTCTGTGATCAGTTGGGTGCTCACCAAGCTCGGGCTGATTAATCAGTACATCGACTTTCTCGGCAATCCCAACATGGCGCGCGCTTCAGTCATCGCTGCCAATGTGTGGCGCGGCATTCCCTTTGTAGCGATATCGCTCCTGGCGGGCTTGCAAACAATTTCTCCCTCTCTTTACGAAGCCGCCGCCATCGACGGCGCCAGCGAGTGGCAAAAATTCTGGCGCGTGACCTTGCCGCTTTTGACACCCATCATTGCCGTGGTCATGACCTTTTCAGTACTGTTTACCTTCACTGACTTTCAGTTAATTTACGTGCTCACGCGCGGAGGCCCCTTGAACTCCACACACTTAATGGCCACCCTGGCCTTCCAGCGTGGCATTCCTGGCGGTGCCTTGGGCGAAGGTGCGGCGATTGCGATGGCCATGGTGCCCTTTCTTTTGGCGGCCGTGATGTTTAGCTATTTCGGGTTGCAACGCCGAGCCTGGCAACAAGGGGGCGACAATTGAGCGCAGCAGATTCAACAAAAATGCCGGATAAGGTAACGGACAAAGCGCAGATCAAAGCAAAGGACAAAGCAAGCGACGATAGCGCGGGCATGTCCTATCTTGACTCGATGCCAAGACGTTGGGTCACCACCTATATCCCGCTCGGCGTCTTCGTGTTCGTACTGCTGTTCCCGTTCTACTGGATGGTCATGACCTCCTTCAAGCCGAACGCGGAACTGGTCTCGAAAGACGCCAACCCGTTTTGGATCAATAGCCCGACGCTCGCCCACTTCAAGAAACTTCTCTTCGATACCGCTTATCCAGAATGGATGTGGAACACCATTCTGGTGTCAGTCGTCGCCACCTTTATCTCCTTAGCCGCCGCGGTGTTGGCCGCTTATGCGATTGAGCGCCTGAAGTTTAGAGGCGCCCGTCAGGCCGGCTTGGCCATTTTCATGGCCTACCTGGTACCCCCTTCAATTCTCTTTATTCCGCTGGCGGCCATGGTGTACAAGCTAGGCCTGTTTGACACGCGCTGGGCCTTGATCCTGACCTATCCAACCTTCCTGATTCCGTTTTGCACCTGGCTGCTGATGGGATATTTCCGCTCAATACCTTACGAGTTGGAAGAATGTGCTTTGATCGATGGCGCCACGCGCTGGGAGATTTTGATCAAAATTATTTTGCCTTTATCCGTGCCCGGCTTAATCTCGGCAGGCATATTCGCCTTCACCCTTTCCTGGAACGAGTTCATTTATGCACTGACCTTCATTTCATCCTCGGAGGTCAAAACCGTGCCGGTGGGCGTCATCACTGAACTCGTAGAAGGCGATGTATATCACTGGGGCTCGCTCATGGCCGGCGCCTTATTGGGCTCCGTGCCGGTCGCGATCATGTATTCGTTTTTTGTCGAATACTACGTATCCGGGATGACCGGGGCCGTGAAGGAATAAAGCTTCCGCCTCTTGCTCAGGCGGGACTCGACCTCAAGCCATAGGTCTTGCCGTCCAACCAAAGGTATTCAACCCTCAAGACGGGCGGGCCCTTTTCTTCCTTAAACGTAAAGCCCAGAACCGCAAGGGTGGCGCCGACTTTAATCTCGGGAACGCTCCAGCTTTGCATTCGTGTGAGGGGCGCGAGTTCAATTTCCCAAACGCCGTCCTTGCGTTTTGGCAATACCGCCTTCGACAGTAAGACTTTTCCCTCGACTGGGGCCGATTGTGCTGGAACTTCGCGTAAGGCCAAATCGCTCGGCATAATCAGATTCGCAGAGAGTGCAAGTTCGATCTCAACATGCGGATTTTGCCATTTGACCTTCCGGGCCTTCCCTTCAAGGTATACCGGCCTGTCCTGATCGAAGCTACTCCATCCATGATGAGCATAGGCTAGGCCCATCATCGGCAGACTGAGACCGGCCGCCAAAAAATGTCGCCGCACCGTCATGACATTGACTCGATCATTCGCCATCAAGAGCTCCTTGCAAAAATTTAACTTGCCTCAAATTACTGATAGGCGATCCAGCGCCCGCAGGTCACGACTAAGATCCAAAGCACTGTGGAAACGAGCATCTGTACCTTAGCCAGCCCATCCAGCTTCGCCAACGAACCGCGACCGTGAAACCAAGCCGCATTGCTGGCCGCCGCCACTAGAAGAAGCATTTTGAGCTTGAAGGCTCGATTCGTCAAAAGCTCCTCGGCCTGGGTGGCGAACATCAACAGTCCCGATGCTGCGGCCATGCAGAATCCGATGACGACCAGGCTCAGGCCCAAACGCGCAAGATCGCGCGTCGGCAAATTCGCGCCACGGCCGAAGACCCTAAGTTCTAACAAGGCCAGATTACCGATCAATAGCCCAATGCCAAGAATGTGCACCACCTCTAGCATCGGATAGGCCCAAGCATGTGATTTGAGTGCGAGAAACATCCTTAACGAGACCTACACATGGCGCTGCCCGCATAGATCGCGTGCATAACCGTTACTCATCGAGAGCATGAAAAATAATGAGCGACTGACCATCATGAACAAAAGTTCGGGCGACTACCCGGTCTCCGATTTTGAGAGGCGCATGGCCATGAGCCATCAGGCGGGCTCCTTCGTCGAGCGTCACCAGTACCAAAGTGTAGGGCACAAGCGCTCGAAAGCTATCGCTTGGCGCGCGATGGACTATTGTAAGGGCGTAGACCGTGCCGATTCCGCGCGCCTCCCGCCACTCGAGACGTAGACTTCGGCACTTTTGGCAGGCATAGCGCGCCAGACTTTGCGAGACGCTGCAGTTTAGACAAAACTGATAACGCAAAACGCCTTGCGCCACGCCTGTAACGAAAGGCGACTCTAACCCCTTGCTTTGGCTTTGACTCAAGATTAGTTCTCTCGCGACAGGATCAGGCTCACATGCGAAGACATTACACCGCCATCAGCATGCACCAGCGCATGGCGTGCATTTTTTACCTGTCGATGGCCCGCTCTCTGACTCAGTTGCCGCACGGCCTCTACCGCATGGCTCATTCCACCAGCCACGCCGCAGTGCCCAAAAGAAAGCAAGCCCCCATGGGTATTAAGGGGCAAAGACCCATCGCGATGAAAGTTACCGTTTCTAACGCGCTGCGCCGCACCACCTCGGGGGGCGAAGCCAATTTCTTCCAAAAGCATGACGAGTGTGATCGTGAAGGAGTCGTAGATGCCGATGTAGTCAATATCACTGAGCGTCAAACCAGCCTCTTTCAAGGCACGCTGCGAGGATTGGCCCGCCCCACAGGCCAGTACTGAATCTAGTGCGGACAGGTGCTGATGAAGATGGGCCTGTCCGGCACCGCGTATCACGACGCCCGGCGAGCCACCCTGGTTGCGAGAAACCACTAGTGCAATGGCACCGTCCGAAATCGGGCAGCAATCCAATAGCTTTAAGGGAGAGGCAATCGGTTTCGAAGCGAGTACTTCGTCAAGACTTATGAGAGTACGCAAGTGTGCATCGGGATGCTGAGCGGCATTGGCTCGCATCAGTACCGCAAACTCGGCGAGATCAGCCTCCGTGGTGCCAGTCTCATGCAGATAGCGTGACGCCAGTAAGGCATAGTAAGCGGGCACCGAGGCGCCATTAGGTACCTCGTAATCCGGGTCGCCGACCTGAGCCAAGGTTTGTATCGAGCTATCACGCGACTGGCCGCTGGCTCGGTTCTCGCCAGCCACTATCAAGATATTTTCACAACGCCCTGAGCGAACCAAATCCGCCGCCAACATCAGCATCGCTGCACCGGTCGCACCACCGAGCTGAACACTATGAGCGTAGGCTGGGCTTAACCCGAAGCGTTCACAAAACAAGGTCGATAACATCAGGTGCGGCAAGGTGGTGGCATAGCCGCACAAGAGGCCGTCAATTTGTTGATGATCGAGACACGCTTCGTTCAACGCGAGGCTCGAAGCCTCGGCCATCAGATCCAGGGCGCCACGGCCTTCATGCCTGCCGAAAGCCGTGTTACCCACGCCAACGATATATGCCGCATTCATTGACCATCAGCCCTGCGCATGGCGTCTATTCGCGTCTATTCGCCTTTACTCACCATCACTCGCCTTCCGCCAGCCCACGGTAAACGATGGCACCAATCACAGCACCGACGATGGGCGCAACCCAAAACAACCACAACTGGCTCAGCGCCCAATCACCCACGAATACGGCCACACCTGTACTGCGGGCGGGGTTGACCGATGTATTGGTCACCGGAATACTAATCAGATGAATCAAGGTGAGGCACAAGCCAATGGCAATCGGCGCAAAACCCGAAGGAGCGCGCTTGTCAGTCGCCCCCATAATCACAAAGAGAAAGAAAGCTGTCATGACCACTTCACAGACCAAGGCGGCCATCATGGTGTAACCACCGGGAGAATGGCTATCATACCCATTGGAGGCAAAACCTCCTGCAGTTGAGAATCCCGTTTTCCCCGAAGCAATCAAATACAAGACGCCGCCTGCAACGACGGCACCGAGCACCTGGGCAATGATGTAGCCAGGCAACTTACTGGCAGGAAAACGGCCGCCAGCGACCAGGCCAATGGAGACCGCCGGGTTTAGATGGCAACCCGAAATATGGCCAATGGCGTAAGCCATCGTAAGAACGGTCAAACCGAAGGCTAGTGATACGCCGTGTAACCCAATTCCCACACCAGGAAATGCAGCCGCCAAAACAGCGCTTCCACAACCGCCCAGAACCAACCAGAATGTGCCGAAGAACTCAGCTCCCAATGCTTTCATGAATGACTCCATTTTAAGTTTTAAGAGGAAGGCGAATGCCCTGCCTCGGCGTGGATTGTGCCTCAGGAAAGCAGGCCGAACAAATGTTAAAAAAGCTCACCATTTTCAACAATTATTTCGGACTTCATCCCATCAGAAACTTTCTCGCTTCGGCCGTGACTTCGGCGGGCCTACGCGTGATTCGGTCAAGAAGCACGCAGCTTGCCTCAGCGGTTGCTACCTCACCGTTGGCTCCGAACACCGTCTGTTGAAAATCAATCGAACTCTTTCCGATGCGTGACACTCTTGTGCCGATCTGGACCGTACCCGGGAAATGTAATTCCTTCTTGAAATTGATCAGAAGACGAGCCACAACAATATTATTGGTTTTGAAAATATCTCTTAACTCGGCACTAGCAAACACTTCGATGCGACCTGCTTCAAACAAGGTCGCCTGAATCGCATTGTTGATATGCCCCTGCTGATCGGTGTCGGCATTGCGTAGCTTTTCTTCGGTCCAGAAACGGTATTCAGACTTGTCGATCATGCAAGGGCCTCCTTGGACATTTCGCGCAGTTGGCGCTTTTGAATCTTGGTGCCATTCGGGCCATTGATGGCGGGAAACTCGTTAATCAAAATGATTCGCTGCGGCACCTTGTGGGAAGCAAGCCTCTTCTTACAGTGCAGGATAAGCTCGGCTTCGAGCGAAGCCGCATCAGAAGCCGCATCAGCAGCTAAGGCGGCGTCCTTTTCAGGACTAATCACATAGGCCACGGCTGCATCTCCAAGCCCCGGACGATTGACGCCAACCACTTGGGCACCGCCCACGGCAGAATGCTCCATTAAGCAGGTTTCGATCTCAACTGGGTTCACGAGGTAGCCTCGTAGCCGCAGGCTATCGCCCATGCGCGCCAGATAAATAAAAGACTGGTCCGCGTTTTGGTAGCCTAAATCGCCTGAGCGATACCAACCATCCACGGTCATCGCTTTGGACGTCGCCTCTGGATTGTTGAGGTACTCGGCTAGCACGTTCGGCCCCCGAATTTGAATCTCTCCAA
>JANLRI010000662.1:0-1429 GCA_031361565.1 Betaproteobacteria bacterium
ACTCGCAAGGCTCTGGATCGCCGGGGCCATTCGATAAGAAAACACCATCAGGCTTGAGCGCCAATACCTCAGCGGCCGAAGTTTGTGCCGGCACCACGGTGAGCTTGCAGCCGCGATTCGCCAACAGTCGCAAAATATTGCGCTTCACGCCGAAATCGAAGGCCACGACATGAAAACGAGTCTGGGGCGCTTTTTCATAGCCCGATCCAAGACTCCAAATGCCCTCGGTCCAAGCATAAGACTCTTTGGCAGACACGACTTTAGCGAGATCCATGCCGGCGAGGCCTGGAAAACCTTTAGCGGCCGCGACTGCAGCATCTTCATCAATGGTTTGTCCGAAATCGGCAGCGACCAAACAGGCGTTTTGGGCGCCCTTGTCACGCAAAATACGGGTCAGCTTGCGAGTATCGATACCCGCCAAACCAGGCACCTTGTGACGTCGCAAAAAGTCCGACAGGCTTTCAACGCTGCGCCAATTAGATAGGCGCTTGGGCACATCTTTGACAATCAGGCCTGAGGCAAAAATCCCGATGGATTCGTCATCTTCGGGGTTAATGCCGTAGTTGCCGATATGGGGATAGGTGAGCGTAACAATTTGGCGGCAATAGCTTGGGTCAGTCAAAATTTCCTGATAGCCGGTGAGCGCGGTGTTAAACACCACTTCACCGACTGTTTGGACTGAGGCACCAAACGAATAGCCGCGAAAAATGCTGCCATCTGCTAGTGCGAGTATGGCGGGAGAGTGCTGCGGTAACACGTGAGACTCCTGGACGGCAAGCCCACTTGACATCAATGCCAGGCACTAGGAAGCAACAGCGCGTTGTAATGATTTACAGCGCATTGTCGAAACCGAGGTGCGCAGCTTTGAAGGGGTGACCAGCCGGACTGGACCCAATAGGTTGCGTTTCGTTGATTTCGAAGGCTGGAGGGCGGTGCAAGTTAGATGTGCTACAGGCCAAGGTCGAAACAGCCCATGATCGAACCGACTCGCAATACCCCCAAATAATGCCTATATTTTATCACGCGGCTTGAGCGACTCTTTTGCCCACTCGGCATCAAGCGGATTTGGGCTGTTTTGTTGAGCTAAAGCGTGCACGGACTCGGGCGCGGAAATCTCGGGACGGTTGATCAAGGGCTCGGCTTTTCCAAAGCGCACTTCAAGCGATTGATAGCCTAAGGAGCGAGTCAGAATCTGCAGAGTACTGTGGGCTGAGGCCTCAATTTGAGGCCGGTAGCGCAAGGCCAGGGCTTTCGCCTCGATCACGGCATGGTCTCTGGCCGCCGAAATCAGCCGATTTTTGTCTTCTTCTGAAAAGCGACCATCAAAGAAACCTTGCAACAGGTCGGGCAACAGCCACGGTAGGAAACGAGCTCTCTGTTCATCGTAAAAGTAGAGATTCTTAATCGCCACGTCAACCTTGGCTTGGGG
>JANLRI010000044.1:0-4719 GCA_031361565.1 Betaproteobacteria bacterium
AGATACTTTATGAGTACTGTGCTCAGAACCTCACTGGCTACAAGAAACCAAAATATATTGAGTTCCGTTCCGAACTGCCTAAGACGAATGTGGGCAAGATCTTGCGGCGTGAACTTCGTGATCAAGAAACCAAGAAAGCAGCCTGAGTTTGAAACCCTATTTTTGGCCGCACTGCGGCTATGATTTGCTGGTGCAGGGCGGCGAGGGCGAGGCTTCGGCCGCTCTTGGCGCCGCATCACCTCTTGGCCCCGCATTACTCCTGAGCAATGACTTTTTAAGGTTATTACTGCGCGCGCCTGAACTAGCGCCAATCCCTGAATCTTGCGCGGCGGAACTGGCTTTGCACGCTGCTTTGCTGGTCGATCCCCTGAGAGCCGTTGCCGATCAAGAGTTAAAAGCGATGCGCGATCCTGATGCTGCTGAAAATTACGGCGTGTGGCTGCGTTTTAGGAAACGTCTTACAGCGCGGCCCAGCTTGGAGGGTGCCTATCTTGCTCTTTTTGAGGGCCAAGGGGTTGATGTAGCGCCCAAGTTCGTACATCAACTGACGCAGGTGCTGTTGCGCCATGTACTGAGTTTGGATTCGAACAGCTTCGAGACGACGGCAATACATGTGCGTGCTGCGGAGATGATGTTCCGAACGCAGAAGGTCACGGTGTCAAAGGATGGGCCGGTAATGGCCGCCGATGAAGACACTGTCGAACGTTATGCCACCACCGGCGGCTTCGGAAGCCTGGGCGAGCTGCTCAAAAAAGGTGACATGCCAACGCGCACCATCGATCTGGACGTGCTCAATCCCGACAATGCAGACGAGTTTTGGAAACGCGAGAAAGACAACGCTGAGTGTTACGAGCCTGGCGATGAGCGCTATGAATGGGTGTTGCAACTCAATCATGGCTCCGAGGGCTTAAGTGCACTGTGCCAAATCATGGAGCGCTGGATTGAGCACTTTCTCGGTGTGAAGGTGAAGATCCAGGTCGAAAAGAAAATTGAAGACCCGCAATGGCTTTGGCATGTGGGCTTAGATGCTCAGGCCTCGGCCATCTTGAACGACCTGTATACCGGGAAGGATGTGGAGGAAGAGCGGCTCGGGCGTTTGCTTTGCCTCTTTAGTCTGAGCTTCGATAATCCAAATGATATGTCGACTGAGCTGCGCGGTCATCCGGTGTACTTGGCCATGGCTATGGACGAGCACAAGCGTCTGCGTTTGAAGCCTCAGAATCTCTTGCTCAATTTGCCTTTGGCGAAGCGCTCATAATTGATCAGCTCATGACCTCTGCTCGCGACAACGCCCAGCCCCTCGATGTTTCAGGCAGTCTCGCTCACGACGCTCGTGTGATTGGCCTGGTGGGTATTGCCCACATGATCAGCCATTTCAGCCAGCTTCTCTTGCCGCCGCTTTTCCCTTGGCTGAAGGATGCGTTCAATGCCAGTTATACCGAGCTCGGTTTTTTGATGACCATTTTTTTCGTGGCCTCTTGTATTACCCAGACCCTGTCAGGGTTTTGGGTGGATAAGTATGGCCCACGACCGATTCTATTTTTGGGCTTGAGCCTTCTGGGCTTGGCCGCTTTCGGGTTTTCAATAAGCAGTCATTACTGGATGATGGCGGGCTTTGTCGCCCTGGCAGGGATTGGCAACGGGGTGTTTCATCCGGTCGACTACACCTTACTCAACCGCAAGGTGAGCCCGGCGAGGCTGGGTCATGCTTACAGTACTCATGGCATTACCGGTAGTCTTGGCTGGGCTTTGGCGCCCGCCATGATGGTGCCGATTGCTATCGCCTTTTCATGGCAAATTGCGTTAATGTCGGCAGGTGTCTTGGCTTTTTCTGTATTGCTACTCCTGCTTGTCAATCGACGTCATCTCGCTCACCAGCTTGTGACCCCTGCAAAGGGTTCCGTGGCTGCTCAAGCCACAACTCCGGCGGGCAGTTTTGGGTTTTTGAAATTACCTGCTGTATGGATGTGCTTTGGGTTCTTCTTTCTGTACGCGATGGTGATTAGCGTGATCCAGGCCTTTGCACCGGAAGCCGCAAGGCAATTACATGGTGTGCCTTTGGCTATGGCAGCCGTTTGCCTGACCATTTATATGGTGAGCAGTGCTGCCGGCATGGTCTTGGGAGGTTTTCTGGCGAGCAATCCGTCGCGCTGTGAGCGGGTTGTGGGTATGGCCTTTGGTGTTGCTGCGGCTTTTTCTCTGAGCTTGGGTTACGTAAATTTTTCCGCGGCCCTGGTTCCCCTAGTGTTTGGGGTCATGGGCTTTGCCTCAGGCATTGCCGGGCCTTCGCGCGACCTGCTCATTAAAAGATCTACCCCTGAGAACTCCACTGGGCGGGTGTACGGCGTTGTTTATTCAGGCCTCGACATTGGCCAGGCTCTAGCGCCTTTGGTCTTTGGTCGCTTAATGGATCAGCAGCAGTTTGGCGGAGTGTTCTTAGGGCTTGCGCTTTTACAAGGCGTGCTTATTTTCAGCGCCCTAAGTCTCGGGCGAGTCAGTCGTGCGCCAAAGTCGGTGCCTGCATTGGGCTGACCACCAAGGAACGTGGGCGGCAGAAGGACGTGCGCTACGACCGGCGAGAAATCGGTCCATTTCGGTATCATCGCCTGCGCCAATAGCCTAGCTTTGCACGCTCGCTTGAGCACTCAGTTCTTTGCAAATATTCAGCGCCACGGTCTCCGCAATCTTGAGCCCATCAATTGCGGCCGACATAATCCCACCCGCATAACCCGCGCCTTCACCGGCAGGGTAGAGACCTGCCGTGTTTAGGCTTTGAAAGGCGAGGGCGCTGCGTTCATCATGGCGTTTGATTCTGATCGGCGAGGATGTTCGAGTCTCAATACCGGTAAGTAGGCCATCCGGTAAATCGAAACCTTTGATCTGTTTGGCAAACTGCGGGATGGCTTCGCGGATAGCATCGATGGCATATTTAGGCAGGCTAGTCGCGAGATCGGTGGGCGTTACGCCGGGCCTGTAGGAAGGAAGAACCCTGCCGAATTCATGTGAAGCTCGTTCGGCTAAGAAGTCGCCAATTTTTTGCCCCGGTGCATTGTAATTTTCGCCGCCGAGAACATAGGCCCGACTTTCCAAGGCTTGCTGGAAGCGCACCCCGGCAAGGGTTTGCCCGAAGTGCTCCGGCCCGACGAGGGGTTTGCCAGCGAAGTCGAAATCATAGTCCTTAGGGTCAATGCCGACCACGATGCCGGCATTGGCGTTGCGCTCATTGCGTGAATACTGACTCATGCCATTGGTCACGACCCGGCCCGGCTCCGAAGTCGCGGCCACCACAGTGCCGCCAGGGCACATGCAAAAGCTATAGACCGAACGACCATTGCTGGCGTGATGTACGAGTTTGTAATCGGCAGCGCCCAGACCCTTATGGCCGGCGAATGCGCCAAAGCGCGCCTGGTCGATCAGTCCTTGCGGGTGCTCGACGCGAAATCCGACCGAGAAAGCCTTAGCTTCCATGTAGACACCCCGTTGCAAGAGCATCTCGAAGGTGTCACGGGCGCTATGCCCGATCGCCATGATGACGTGGTCGGACAGCAGCTCCTCGCCGTTCTCAAGGCGCACACCATGAATTTTTCGGCGTGCATTGATATCAGGCGCGAGGTCCAAACCTTCGCCGGGCGTGAGTTTGCGGGTGCCCTCGATCAGCATGTCGACCACCTTGGCTTGGAAACGGAACTCGCCACCCATCGAAATAATTTGCTCTCGCAAATACTCGACCACCTTCACCAAGCGGAAGGTGCCAATGTGGGGCTTACTGACATACATGATTTCGTCGGGCGCTCCACCCGCGATCATTTCACGCAGCACCTTGCGACCATGAAACATCGGGTCTTTGACCTGGCTCCAAAGCTTGCCGTCTGAAAACGTACCCGCACCGCCTTCTCCGTATTGGACGTTGCTTTCCGGGTGCAGCTCGCGCTTTCGCCACAAGCCCCAGGTATCGTTTGTTCGCTCGCGAACAATTTTCCCGCGCTCCAGCACAATCGGACGAAAGCCCATTTGGGCGAGTAAAAGTGCGGCGAACAGGCCGCATGGGCCGGTGCCGATCACAATGGGTCTTTCACCTGGGCGATTTGCAAATCCTTTCGGTGCACGCGCGATAAATTTGTATTCTGTATCAGGCGTGGGGCGCAGTTTGCCGAGCTTTGCGAGCAGGCTGGTCCGTGTGGTGGTGACATCAACGGTGTAGATGTAGTGGATGTCGGAGCGTTTACGGGCGTCGTAACCGCGCCGATAAACACTGATCGCCACCAACTCCTCTGGCCGCAGACCAAGCTCGTTCCGAACGGCGCGCTGCATATCCTCTTCGCTGTGGTCGAGAGCGAGCTTAAGATCGGTGAGTCGTACCTGGACCTGCGGGATTTCCGTTTCCGGAGTGAATGTTTCTGGGGAATTCATAGCTGGGTTGATTTTAACCGCTAGGCCGTAACGCGCTACGGATTTGCAGCGAGCCACGATGAAAATGAACCACTTCGATTCCTGAAGGCCATCTGCGTGCCTGCGCTCGGCACAACGTAGAATTGGGGACTTCCATTGCTATTGGGTCCTGTCTTGTCTTCAGATCATCGAGCTTTGCGTGATGCATTTTCACGCTTTCCTACGGGGGTGACCGTGGTGACGGCACTGGACCACAGCGATAAGCCCGTCGGAGTAACCATCAGCTCCTTTAACACGGTGTCCTTACATCCGCCCTTGGTGCTTTGGAGC